>JAKZXM010000282.1:0-9353 GCA_047514975.1 Rhodospirillales bacterium | reverse complement strand
GTTGGGGATGAGCTTCCTGGACCGGCTGTCCGGCTACGAGGTCCGCGACGGCACGCTTGTGCTCTGGCCCTGACTTCGCCCCGCCCATGAACGTTCGAAGGAGACGCCCATGCCCGCCTATCTCGTCAGCCTGGTCACGGTCACCGATCCCGAGCGCTATTCGGAATACGCCAAGCGCGCGCCTGCCGCGATCGCCAAGTACGGCGGCCGCTTCCTGGCCCGCGGCGGCCGCAATACCGGCCTCGAAGGGCCGCCACCGCCGCCCCGGATCGTATTGATCGAATTCGAAAGCCTTGCCCGCGCCGAGGAGTACTATCACTCGCCCGAGTATCAGGACGCGAAATCGTACCGCGACGGCGCCGGCGATCTGCAGATCATGGTGGTCGAAGGGGTCTAGCCCGCCCGCCCGGGCGGGAAAAACCGTTTGGGCGCGCGGCCGTGATCGCGCATAAGGACCGGATATCCGCGTCAACCCAGCCGAGGAGATCCGAGATGCCTGCCTATATGATCAGCCTTGTCGACGTGACCGATATGGACCAGTACCAGGAGTACGTGAAGCGCGCGCCGGCGGCCCATCAGAAGTTCGGCGCCAAGGTTCTCGCCCGCGGCGGCCGCTCGCTGGCGCTGGAAGGCGAGGCGCCGCCGGGCCGCATCGTCATCCTCGAATTCGAGAACCTCGAGCAGGTGGAGGCGTTCTACAACTCGCCCGAATACCAGGACGCCAAGAAGCACCGTGAAGGCGCGGCCGAATTCCGGATGATGGCGGTCGAAGGGGCCTGAGCCCGCACCCCGCGCCCGCCCAGCGTCGCTTCAGGCGCGCGTGGACGCCTTTCCCTTGCGGTGGGCTTCGCGGTAGGCGACGTAGGTGCTGGCCGCGAAAACCATGATCCCGCCGGCCCAGGTCCACAGATCGGGCACCTCGGCGAATACGATGTAGCCGACGATCGCGGCCCAGATCAGCTTGGTGAAGTCGAGCGGCAGGATGGCGGTCGCGTCCGCCTCCTTGAACGCCTGGGCGATCGAAAGGTGGCGCAGGCTTCCGATGGCGCCTAGCATCACGAGCCAGACCAACTGGTCCCAGCCGGGCCAGGTCCAGACCGGGATCGCCGCGGCCAACGCGAAGGGGGTGACGAAGATCGTCGTGTAAAGGGTCATGGTCATGCTCGATTCAGTGCGCGCGAGCGCCTTGATGACGACCAGCACGCCGCCCCACACCAGCGTCGAGGCGACGGCGAGCATTATGCCGGGGTTCACATGGCCGAGCCCCGGGCGCACGATCACCATGGCGCCGGCGAACCCGAAGACCAGGCCAAGGGTGCGCCGCGGTCCCACCACCTCGCCGAGAATCAAGACCGCGAGAAGTGCGGCGAAGAGCGGCGAGGTGAAGCTGAGCGCCGTCCACTGGGCCAGCGGGATCAGGCTAAGCGCGTAGAACGACGCGAGAAGGGAAAACACTTGAAGCGCACCGCGCAGCGCGTGCAGGCCGATGCGCCGGGTCCGTAGCGGCTGGAGGCCGGAGCGCACGAAGACCGGCGAAAGCACCAGGAAACCCACGAACACCCGGAAGAATCCGATCTCGAACGGATGCAAATCGGCCGACAGATACCGCACGATCGTGCTGGTGCCGGTGACGCAAAGCGTCGAAACCACCATGAACCCCATGCCCCGGACCGCGCTCGGCGGGCCTTCGAGGAACTTGAGCGCTGTACGAATCGGGGGCAAAGCGGAGCTCAAACGGCGGCGGAGGAGGGGCTCGGAACGCGCCCCATGATGGCAAGGATTCGCTGAGCCGTCTCGGGCGACGGCAAATCCACCGAAGGACGGGCGGTTTGGCCTCGCCTCGGGGCCGCGTTCTTCGCGCGCATGCACGAGGTTGGGCGGTTCGGATTGCGAAGAGGTGGATAGGCGGGACCGCGCCCGGCCTTGACGTATTCGTATGCGGGACGGCCATGATGCCGTGGGGCGCCCGGGCCCTTTGCCGCGCACCGCCGACGCGCATACAATCGCCGCCCGAACGAACGCCTTGGCACGGAGGATAAGCGCCGTGATCCTGGACCGCTTCGCCGAATTTGTCGCGAACGCGCCGACCATGCGGCTTGCGCCGGAAGTGGCGCACGCGGCCAGGCGCTGCGTCGTCGACTGGTTCGCGTGCGCGATTCCCGGCGGCGAGGTCGCGCCCGCGACGCTGCTGGCCGAGGCGCTGCTCGCAGAATCCGTCGGCGGCCGGGCCATGGTGCTGCCATCGGGGCGCAAGCAGAGTGTGCGCAACGCGGCCCTCATCAACGGCGCCGCCTCGCACACCCTCGAGTTCGACGATATTTACCGCGACGCCGTTTTCCATCCCGGCGTCGTCGTCATTCCACCGGCGCTGGCCGCGGCCCAAGGCGCGCAAGCGAACGGCGAGCGATTCTTGCGCGCCGTCGTCACCGGCTACGAGGTCGCCAACCGGATCGGGGCGGCGGTGACGCCCGCGCACTACGAATACTGGCACACCACCGGAACCGTCGGCACATTCGGTGCGGCCGCGGCGGCCTCGGCCGTCCTCGGCCTCGATGCGCCTCAGACGGCGAATGCGCTCGCCAACGCCGGCACCTTCGCCGCCGGGCTGCAACAGGCCTTCCGCTCGGATTCCATGAGCAAGCCCCTGCACGCCGGGCGCGCCGCCGAGACCGGCGTGCTGGTGGCCACGGCGGCGGCCAAGGGCGTCACCGGCGCCCACGACATCTTGGAAGGCGCGCGCGGGTTCGCCGCCGCCATGGCGGGCGAGGTGGACTGGGAGGCGGCGTTGCGGGGCCTGGGGACGGATTTCACCATCGTCCGCACCACCCACAAGAACTACTCCGCCTGCGGTCATTCGCATGCCGCCATCGACGGCGCGCTCGAGCTTGTTAAACGGCACGGGATCCAGGCCGGCGATATCGCGGCGGTCCGCGTGGGCACATACGCCAAGGGGCTGGAGGTGACTGGAAACCGGGATCCGAAAACCGCGTTCGAAGCCAAGTTCAGCCTAACCTATTGCGTCGCCGCGGCACTTCTGACGGGGCGCGTGCGCTTGGACGCGTTCACGCCCGAGCGGCTTCGGGACGCAGGCCTTCGCGCGCTGATGGTGAGGATCGAGACGTTCGTGGACGCCGAATCCGACGCCCGCTTCCCCCGCGGCCGCGGCGCGGTGGTCGAGATCGAGACCGCCGACGGAAAGCGCGTCCGCATGGACGTCAAGACCCGCAAGGGCGATCCCGACAACCCCTTGAGCGACGTCGAGATCGAGGACAAGTACCGCGAGCTGGTGACGCCGGTGATCGGACCCGAACGGGCCGACGCGCTGCTCGCGCTGCTGTGGCGGATCGACGGCATGGACGATCTGTCGGCTCTGCCCTTCGGCGAGGCGCAGGCGAAGCTTTCGGCGACGGCGCAATAACGAACGCTTCAATCGCTGGCGAGCCGCAGCACCGCGTCGACCCCGACCACACCTTCGCCCTCGGCCCTGACCATCAGCGGATTGACCTCGGCTTCCACGACCGGCCCGCCCGCAAGGTGGGCGAGGTTCGAAAGCGCGGCAATGGCGTCGGCGAGCGCAGCGACGTCGCCCTTGGGAAGCCCGCGGAAGCCGCGGATCGGGGCGAGGCTCGCCACGTCGGCGATCATCGCACGCGCGCCCCGTTTGGTGACCGGGGCGACGCGCACCGCCAATTCGGCGCCCAGCCCGGCCGCGATCCCGCCCGCGCCGAGCACGACCACGGGTCCGGCCTGGGCATCCATCCGGAAGCCGATGAGCACCTCGGCGAGCCCCCGCACCATGGGCTCGACCAGGATGGCGCAGCGCGTCGTCGAGCCGCCATGGGCGCGAAACCTGGATACGATCCCTTCGATTGCCGCCACCAGGGCCGCGCGGTCGGCGAGATCCAGCGCGACGCCGCCGATCTCGGTCTTATGGATCGTATCGGCCGCGACGATCTTGGCGGCGACCGGAAAGGGAAACGGGAGATTGGCATTCTTGACCGAAGAGGGCGCGAAGCGCACGGCCCGAGCGAACGGGACCCCGAGCGCCGAGAGGACGGCGCGCGCGCGCCATTCGTCGGCGTTTGCATCGCCCGCGCATGACGCAAGCAAGGCTTCGGCGGCGGAAAGGCGCCGTCGCGGCGGTACTGGCCTGGGCGCGCGCCAATGGACGAAGGCCCGCAAGGCGTCGGCGCAGGATTCCGGGGTTCGGAACGCGGCGATCCCGGCGGCAGCCAGGAGCCGGAGCGATTCCGGCGCTTCCGGCACGACGAAGGCGCAGATCGGGGTGGGCGCGCCCGCGCACTCGGCGATCGGTTTGACTGCGAGCTCGGGCTTGAAGCTCGCCGACGATCCGACGACGGCAAGGACGGCGGCGAACTCGGGCGCATCCGCCATCGTCTCGATCGCGCCCCGCACCACGTCGGCGCGCGCACCGGCAAGGGTCAGATCGACCACCGGGCCGCCGCCCGCACTTATGCCGCCGGCCGCCAAGCGGGCACGGGTACGGGGTGCCGGCGCCGCCACGTCGAGGCCAAGCATCCCCATCCGATCGACCGCCATTGCGGCGCCGCCGCCGGTGGTCGTGACCACGCCGACGCGGGCGCGCTTGCCGGCCTGCGGCCTGCGCCCGATCGCGAGCGGCGCCACCTCGAGCAAGGCCTCGAAGTGGTCGACGCGGATGATGCCCAGGCTTTCGAGGAAGGCGTCGACGGCCGCGTCCGAGGCGAGACTGGCGCCGGTGTGCGTCACCGCAACGTCAATTCCGGCCCGCGAGCGGCCCAGCTTGTAGGCGATCACCGGCTTGCCGGCGGCGAACGCGGTGCGCGCGAACCCAGCAAAGCCGTCGCGGTCGCGGATGGTCTCGAGAAACAGGAGAAAGGCGCGCGTTCCGGGATCGTCGACGCACGCCGCCCCCAGCTCGCCCACGCTGACGTCGGCCTCGTTGCCGATCGAGACCAGCTTCGAGAACCCGAGACCGCGAACCGCGCCCCGGCCCAGCAGCGCGCCGAGCAGGCTTCCGCTTTGCGAGATGACCATCAGGGAGCCCGCGGGAAGGGAGGCGCGCTCGAACGCCGCGTTGGCCGTCAGCGCGAGCGGCGTCCTGGTATCGACGACGCCGAGGCAGCTTGGCCCGACGATGCGCACCCCCGACGCCCGCGCGGTTTCCATCAGGCGAGCCTGGCGCCGGACGCCGGCGCGGCCGGCCTCGGCGAAGCCGCTCGCAAGGACGCTGGCGACGGGAACGCCGGCCGCACCGCATGCCGCGACCGCCTCGATCACCGCAGCCGTGGGGACGAGGATGTGGGCATGGTCGATCGGCCCCGGCACCGACGCGAGATCGGGATAGGCGACCTCGCCCATGATGCGCCGGCGTTTCGGGTTGATGGGGTAGACCGGTCCCCTAAAGCCGTGCCGGCGCAGGTAACGGAGCGGGCGTCCGCCAATCTTGGAGGCGTCGTCCGAGGCCCCGATCAGCGCCACGCCGCGGGGACGGAACAGGGCCCGGAGGAGGGCCGCATCGCGCGCGCCGTCAGCCCGGATCGGTCGCACGCGGCGGCCTTTGCGAAAAGCGCCTCTCGAACACGCCCTCGGCGATCCGGTTCTTCATCATCTCGATCGAGCCCCCGGCGATCATCCAGCCGCGGGTCCGGCGCAGGCAGTATTCGGCGAGACTCGGGTTGCTGAAGCCTAATCCGCCCAGCACCTGAACCGCCTCGTTGGCGGCGGCGAACCCGGCGCGGTTGCACGCGAGCTTGGCGAGCGCGGTGTCTTGGGCAGACGGCAGGCCCTTATCGGCGTTGACGGCGGCCCGGTACAAAAGCAGTCCCGCCGCCTCGAGGTCCATCGCCGCGTCGGCGAACTTCCACTGGATTCCCTGGAATTCGCACAGCAGTCGCCCGAACTGCCGGCGTTCCAGGGCGTGGGCGCGGGCGAGCTCGAAGGCGTGGCGGCCGAGCGCCAAGGCGCGTGCGGCGTTGCCGATGCGCTCGGCGTTGAAGCCGGCGATCTGGCGCTTGAAGCCGCCCGCGCCCATGACGACGTTCTCGGGTCCGACCGGACAGTCCTCGAAATAGAGCTGCTGCCAGGAATCGCCGCTCATGAAGGCGCTCGGGGCGCCCAGCGAGAAACCCGGCGCGCCGCATTCGATCAATACCGAGCCGATGCCGTCGGTGCCGGGGCCGAAACGGACGTAGACGAGAAACAACGTCGCCTCGGGGCTGTGGGTCACGAACACCTTGGAGCCGTTGATGCGAAAGCCGTCGCCGTCGGGCGTCGCGCTCGCGTCCAAGTCGGTCACCGCCGAGCCCGCCTCGGGCTCGGACATGGCGATGGCGATCAGCCCGTCGCCGGCGAGCAGCGGGCGCAGGAATCGCTCCTTCTGGGCGGCCGAGCCCAAGGCCGCGAGGGTGCGGATGGGGCCGAAGCTTCCCGAATGGATCACGTCGACGCTGCTGGGGCAGCAGCGCGCCACCTCTTCGAGCGCGATCACCGCGTCCATCAGGGATCCACCCTGGCCGCCATCGTCCTCGGCGATGGTGATCCCGAGCAGCCCGTTGGCGGCCATCAGCCGCGCCACGTCCCAGGGAAAGGCGTGGACTTGCGCGCGCGCCTGGGCCCCATGGGCGAGATGCTCTCGGGCAAAGCGCGAGACCGCCTCGCGAAACATCGCCTGCTCCTTGGTCGGCGAGAAATCCATGTCCGTCACCCGTCTCGGCAGCGTCCCATTCTCGGAGCGTGCGTCCGCGCTGGCAACGAACAATCGGGGGGATAAGGAATCTTGCCAAGGCCCCGCGCGGGCACTATTACCGAGGGCGTCCCACACCCGATCGAACTTCCGTCGCTCACCCGACGAACCGCCATGCCGGCCACAGTCCTCGAGAAACCGGGCCACGGGGTCGCCGTCGTTCGCCTCAACCGGCCCGAGGTCCGAAACGCCATCAACTTGGAGATGCGCGCCGAGCTGACCGAGCACTTCCAGGTGCTCGCGGCCGAGGCGGACGTGCGCGCCGTCGTGATCACCGGCGACGACAAGGCGTTCGTCGGCGGCGCCGACATCGCCGAGATGTCCGGGATGGACGCGGCCGACCATCTGCGCATCGACATGATGAACGTCTGGAACGCGATCCGCGCTTTCCCGAAACCCATCATCGCCGCCGTCACCGGCTACGCGCTGGGCGGCGGGTGCGAGCTTGCCATGGCGAGCGACATCATCGTCGCCGGCGAAGGCGCGCGCTTCGGCCAGCCCGAGGTGCGGGTCGGCATCATGCCCGGCGCCGGCGGCACCCAGCGCCTGACCCGGGCGGTGGGCAAGTTTCAGGCCATGCGCATGGTGCTTACCGGCGAGCTGGTCGGTGCCGCCGAGGCGCTCCGCATGGGTCTCGTCAGCGAAGTGGTCGCCGACGCCGACGTGGTCGGGCGCGCGATCGAGATCGCGCGGCGGATCGCGGAGTTGCCGCCGCTGGCCATCGTCCAGGCCAAGCAATCGATCCTCGCCGCCGACAACCTGCCGCTGGACGCGGGGCTGGCGTACGAACGCAAGGGCTACCAGCTACTGTTCGCGACCGAAGACCAGAAGGAAGGCATGAAGGCGTTCCTGGAAAAACGCCCGCCGCGGTTCAAGGGCGAATGACCTTCGCCGGCGACTTGGACGCGCCCGACTTCGCGATCGGGATCGTCGGCGCCGGCGCCATGGGCCGCGGCATCGCCCAGGTCGTGGCCGCGGGCGGGTTCAACGTCCGCGTCACCGACGCCGCGCCCGAGGTCGCCGAGGCTTGCGTATCGTTCGCGTCCCAGATGCTGCGCCGGGCCGCCGAAAAAGGCCGCACGACGCCGGCCGACGCCGAGGCGGCGATCGCCCGAATGACCGTCGTCCCGGACATCGCCGCCCTCGCAGAGTGCCAGGTCGTCGTCGAAGCCATCGTCGAGGACCTGGACGCCAAGCGCCAAATGTTCGCCGATCTCGAAGGCATGGTCCCGGCGTCGTGCATTCTGGCGTCGAACACGTCGTCGCTGTCGGTCACTGCGATCGCGTCGGCGTGCGAAAAACCCGAACGCGTCGCCGGTTTCCATTTCTTCAACCCGGTTCCCCTGATGCGGGTGGTGGAGGTGATCGCCGGCCAGCGCACTCACCCCGGGGCGTGCGATACGCTTTCCGCCATCGCCGAGCGATTCGGCCACAAACCGGTGCGGGCGAAGGACACGCCCGGGTTCCTCGTCAACCACGCCGGGCGCGCCTACGCCACCGAGGCGCTCGCGATCCTCACAGAAGGGATCGCCGAGCCGGTGGACGTGGACCGGATCATGCGCGATGGGGCCGGGTTCCGTATGGGTCCGTTCGAGCTGTTCGACTTGACGGGTCTCGACGTCTCGCATCCGGTGATGGAGTCGATCTTCGAGCAGTTCTACGCAGACCCTCGCTACCGCCCGTCGCCCGAGACCCGCCGCCGGCTCTCGGCCGGGCTCTTGGGACGCAAGAGCGGCGCCGGGTTCTACCGCTACGCCGACGGCAAGCCCGAATTGCGGCCCGAGCCGCCGGCGCCCGACGCGCGCCCCGAGCGGGTGTGGGTCAGCGGTGCCGAAGCGGACGGCCGCGCCCGGGTGCTTGAACGGCTCGCGACCCTGAACGTCGGCGTCGAGCTGGAAGACGGCGCCGCACCGAGCGAGACGGCGCTTTGCCTGACCACGCCGCTGGGCGCCGACGCCACGACGTCCGCAATCCGCCAGGGCCTCGATCCGGCCCGCACGGTGGCGATCGACACCGTGGTCGGCCTGGAAAAACGGGTGACCGTCATGGCCAACCCGTTGACGACGCGGGCCACGCGCGATGGTGCGCGCGGCCTGTTCGCCGCCACCGGCGCCAAGGTGACGCTTATCGCCGACAGTCCCGGCTTCGTCGCCCAGCGCGTGCTCGCCGCGATCGTCAATCTGGGCTGCGCCATTGCCCAAGCGCGGATCGCCGTGCCCGACGATATCGACGACGCGGTCCGGCTCGGGCTCGGCTATCCCCAGGGGCCGCTCGATCTTGGCGATTCCTTGGGCGCCGGGCGCATCCTGACCATCCTCGAAAACCTCCGCGACGCCACCGGCGATCCGCGCTACCGCCCGAGCCCGTGGCTCCGGCGAAGGGTCCAGCTTGGCCTGTCGCTCAAGTCTCCGGACGCTATAGCCTAGGGAGTACGAAATGCAAAACGCCTATATCTACGACGGAATCCGGACGCCGTTCGGACGCGACGCGGGCTGCCTTTCCGGGGTGCGCCCCGACGACTTGCTCGCCGATACCATCGCCGAGCTGTTCAAGCGCGGCTCGTTCGCCAAGGAAGACGTCGAGGACGTGGTCATGGGCTGCACCAACC
>JAKZXM010000281.1:0-18085 GCA_047514975.1 Rhodospirillales bacterium | reverse complement strand
GTGCATGAGCGAACCACGCGTCCTACTCGATCCCACGTCCGAGGCGGAGCCCCGGCACCGCGCGCTTCTCGATCGGCCAACTTCGCTGGACGGCCTGACGATCGGGCTCTTGAGCATCTCGAAGCGCACCAGCGACGTCTTCCTCGACGCGGTCGAATCGCACTTAGATGCCCGCGGCCTCGAGACGGCGCGTTTCGTCAAGCCGACGTTCGCGCGCCTGGCGCCGCTTGAATTGCGCCAGGAGATCGCCACGCGCTGCGACGTGGTCATCGAGGCGCTCGCCGACTGAGGGTCCTGCACGACGTGCAGTTTGCATGATGTCATGGACTTGGAAGGCCGGGGCGTTCCGGCGGCTTTCGTCGCCACCACCGAGTTCGTCGAGGCGGCGCGGGCGCAAGGCTCCGCGCTCGGCTTCGATCCTGCGGTCGTCTTCGTGGCGCATCCCATCCAGGATCGCACCGACGACGAGATCCACGCGCTCGCGCACGAAGCGATCGACGAGATCGTGAGCCGAATCCGAAAGGAGTAGGCGGCGCGCGGCTGGGCCGTTGACGCTCGGGCGCGCATCTTCGATAGTTGGGAATCGCTTTCCCGCCGATCGCCGTTTGCGCACGAGTGCGGCCCATGAGGCTGCGCCCGCGCTTTCAACGAGGAGGATGACGTCATGGCGCGTCGAATCGATTGGACGGGCGTTTACGTGCCCGCGGTCACGCCCTTTACCGAGACGGGTGAGATCAACGAAGCCGGCTTCCGCCAGGTGCTCGATGCCATGATCGCCGAGGGCGCCGACGGCATCATCGTCGCCGGATGTACGGGCGAGTGGTTCTCGTTGAGCGACGCCGAGCGGTCGCGGCTGTTCGCCGTCGCCAGCGAACACATCGCCGGCCGCACCAAGGTGATCGCCGGCACCTGCGCCATCAGTACCCACGAGACCGTCGCGCTTACCCGGGCCGCCAAGGACGCGGGCTGCGACGGGGCGATGATCATGGCGCCCTGCTTCATCGCGCCCCGCAACATCGAGATCGTCCAGTACTATGCCGATATCGCCAAGGTCGGCCTGCCGATCATGCTGTATTCGCACCCCGAGAAAGGTCATCACAACCTGGACGCCGACTTGATCGAGGCCCTCAAGGCGATCGACGAGGTTGTGGCGATCAAGGATAGCGCGCTCAGTTTGCCGCAGATGATCGAGACCGCGAACCGGCATTCCGACTGGCTCGCCATCTTCCCCGGCCGCGAAGGTTACGCGCCCGACATGATCGAGCGCGGCGCCGCCGGGATCACGGCGATGATGATGAATGTGGTCGGGCGCCACGCCGTCACCTGGTACGAGCACCTGGCCGCCGGGCGTTGGGTTGACTCGCGCGCCGACGGGCGGGTCATCGACGCGGCCTACGGAATCTGCCTGTCGAAGACGTTCAAGCCGAGCCGGCCCACCGGCCACTGGCCGATCATGAAGGAGTGCATGAAGATCCGCGGGCTCGACGCCGGCTTCATGCGTCGGCCGTTCCTGCCGTTGCCGGCCGAGGACCGGCCCGGGCTCGAAACCGCGCTCGCCGCGATCGGGCTTGGCCCGTTCGCCGAAGGCGTGCACCTCGCCGCCCAGTAGCGGACACTAAAATCGCGGTCCGGCCGGCATTGGCGCGACGCGCCGGGCCGGCCACCCACGACACCCTAGGGAGGAGAGAGACCATGGCCGGAATGCCTGTCAGCGCCTTTACCACGTCGTACATGTTCCAGATGAACGCCCTTGAGACCATGCGCCATCTGGGCGAGATCGGTTTCCGCAAGTTCACGGTCCTGGTGAGCCCGCCGCACTTCTGGGTGCCGCAGCTTTCGGCCCAGCAGCGAAAGGAGATGCCGGGCCAGCTTGCCGAACGCGGGCTCGAGATCGCGGCGTTGTGCTTTCCCAGCATCGACAACAACCTGACCAGCTTCGCTGCCGAGCTTCGCCGCGAGACGGTGAATTCGGTGAAGGAGGTGCTGACCCTGGCCGGCGAATGGGGAATCGGCAACGTGATCGTCATCCCCGGCAAGGTGAGCCCGCTTCTGCCGCCGCCACCCGATCTGCCCATGCAGTGCTTTATCGAGACGTTCCAGGAGCTCGCCGTGCACGCGAAAAGCGCCGGCACACGGATCCTGGTCGAGAACGTGCCCATGTCCGCCTTCCCGCACGCCGCGGACGTGATGCGGGCGCTGGACGCGCTCGACGACGACAGCGTCGGCATCCTCTACGACTTCGCCAACGGCACCTTCGTCGGCGACGACCCGTGCGCGGACCTGCACTTGGTCAAGGACCGGCTGGGGATGGTGGACGCGTCCGACACCGGGACCGAAGTCTTCCGCCACGGGCCGATCGGCACCGGGATCGTGCCCTTCGAGCGGATCGCCGATACGCTCCGCGAAATCGGGTATGCGGGCGTGACCGCGCTCGAGATGATCGTCAAGGACGATCCCGACACCGCGTTTCGCGAAAGCCACGCCAAGATGGCCCAGTGGGGCTGGGAGCCGCTCGGCGGCTGAGCGCCGGGCGCCCGCGTTGACGCCTGCGGGGTGCTCTATCATAGTGGGCGAAAGTCCCGGGGCGGCGGCGCCGCGCCGGATTTAGCGGATTTTCAAGAAGGAGAAGAGGCGGATGGCAAGACGAATCGACTGGACCGGAATCTTTCCCCCGATCGCGACGCCGTTCACCCGCGAGGGCGATCTCGACGAGGCCGCCTTCGGCCAAGTGGTCGCGCAGCACATCGCCGACGGCTGTCACGGGATCATCGTCGCCGGGTGTACCGGCGAGTGGTTCTCGCTCGAGGATGCGGAGCGTTGCCGGATCTTCGAGATCGCGGTGGACGCGGCCAAGGGCCGGGTGCCGATCGTCGCAGGCACGTCGGCCATGAGCACGCGCGCCGCGATCAAGCTGCAGAAGGCCGCCAAGGACTTGGGGTGCGCCGGCTCCATGACCCTGGCGCCGCCGTTTCTGCTGCCGTTCGAGAACGAGGTCGTCCACTTCTTCCGCCGCCTTTCGGCGGTCGGCCTGCCGATCATGCTCTACAACAACCCGCCCCGGGGCTGCATGAACCTGACCGCGTCCCTGATCGGCAAGCTTCTCGAGTTTGACGAGATCGTCTCGATCAAGGACAGCGTCAACGAGCTGCCCCAGAACATCGACACCCTTCGCGCACACGCCGACGAGATCGCCATCTTTGCCGGCCGCGAGGGCTATCTGCTGCCCGCGATCCAGCGCGGCGCGGTGGGCAGCGTCGCCATGATCACCAACATCCTGGGCGGCAACGTGGTGGAATACTACGACCACTTGCTGGCGGGGCGCTGGGCCGACGCGCGTCGGCCCCAGCAGCTGATCGACGACGTCTACGCGGTCATCCAGGGCCAGTCGGTCAAGCTCACGCGCGCGACCGGCCACTGGTCGGTGCTCAAGACCTGCATGAACGTGCTCGGGCGCAACGGCGGCTATATGCGCGAGCCGTACCTGCCGGTCCTGGACGAGGACATCCCGAAGATCGCCGATGCCTTGGCGAAGATCGGCCTGACGCCCGAGAGCATGGCGCACCCGGTGGCGGCTGAGTAGGCGCGACGCCGGACGGTTTCGACGCCGGCCGATCAGGTTCGGCAACCGCTTTGAGACGGGAAGGCGCGGCCTAGAGCGGATCGCGTTTGATTGGAACCGCATCGCGGTTCCAATCAAACGCGCCGATCCGCTCGACCTCGATGGTTTAGACCGGATTCACGCGCCCGCTGGATCGCCACAGGCGAAACCGAGCGACCGCGATCTGGTCTAGGGGCTTGCGCCTTCTTTCGTTTTGCCACCGACTGGTGGGAGGTGGATTAAATGACCGCGCTTCGCGTCGGCGCCCACACCTTTTCCTACAGCTTCACCCACACCGCCCTCGACGCCATGCTGCACTTGGCGGGCCTTGGGTTCGATGCGTTCGAGGTGCTGGTTACGGCGCCGCACTGCTGGCCGGCCGAGCTGGATGCCGGGACGAGGCGCGCGGTGCGAAGCCGCCTCGACGCAGACGGCCTCGAAATTACCTCGCTGTGCTTCCCCAGTATCGACAACAACCTGATCTCTACCGCCGCCGACATGCGCCGCGAAACCATGGACGTGATTCACCGGGTGATCGATCTCGCCGCAGACTGGCGGGTTCCGAACGTGCTCGTGATACCGGGAAAGCTATCTGCGCTGTGGCCGGCGCCCTACGAGTGGACGCTGGAGTGGTTCCTGGACGCGATGCGCGAGTTTCTCGATCACGCCGGCGACGACGGGCCGGCGCTGATCGTCGAGAACGTTCCGGTCACATTTCTTCCCCGCGTCCGCGACATCGTGACCGCACTGGACGCGCTCGGTGACGATCGCGTCGGCATTCTTTACGACGCCGCCAACGGGGTCTTCATGGGCGACGATCCGGCATCCGATCTCGGTCTCGTCAAGGACCGGCTGCGGCTGGTGCATCTGTCGGATACCACGCGCGAGGTCTATCGCCACGATCCGGTGGGCGCCGGCGTCGTTCCCTTCGCGGCCGTTGCCGAGACGTTGCGAGAAATTGGCTACGACGGTTTCTCGATCCTGGAGATGGTGGTCAAGGACGACCCGGACCGCGCCTTCGTCGAGAGCGACCGCCGGCTCGCCGAGTGGGGCTGGAAGCGCGCTGCCGCCGCTTCACCCTGAGCGGGGGCCGAATCCCAGCAGGGTGTCCACCGCCTCGATTTGGATGCGGGCCGCGTCGACCAGCGCGCCGACGGGCACCGATTCGTTCGCGGCGTGGCCTTCGGCGTCGTCGCCGGGCCCGAAGACGATGATCTCGATGCCGTCGTCGGCGAAGTAGCGCCCGTCCGAGGCGCCGACCGTGTGGGCGAGCGCGGCGGCGGCGCCCGTGCGGCCTTCGATCGCGGCGCCGAACGCGGCGACGGCGGCACCGTCGGCCGGGGCGCTGAAACCGTTGGCGCCGAGTAGCCGTTCGGTCCCAACCGTGCCTTCGGGCTCGCCCGCGCGCTCGACGATCTCGGCAATCTCGGCGAAGGCAGTGTCCACGTCCTCGTCCGGCAACAGGCGGCGGTCGATCTCGGCCAGGCACCCGGCGGGAACGACGTTGGTGTTATTGCCGCCGCGAATCAGCCCGAGATTCATGGTCGAGGCGAGGGCGCCGGCGCGGCGCTTGGCAAGACGGGGGCCAAGCCCGTTCTCGAGCGCGCGGATCACGCGCCCCATGCGCGTGATCGCGTTGTCGCCCGCGTCGGGATCGCCCGCGTGCGCGCCCCGCCCCGTAGCCGTGATCCGTGCCCACAACACGCCGCGTTCGGTGACCACCATCCGATTGGCGGTGGGTGCGCCGACCACCAGGACGTCGGGCCTGACGAGGCCTGATTCGCGCAGAAACCGCGTTCCGTCGGGGCCCATGGTTTCCTCGTCAGCGACGAAGGTGAAGCTCACGCGGCCCCTGGACGGGCCGCCCCGGCGCGCGATCTCCTCGGCGAGCCAAAGGTGCGTGGCCATGCCGCCCTTGCAGTTGGCCGCGCCGAGGCCGATGACCCGGTCGCCTTCGCGCACCCCTTCGAAGGGGTCCGTGCGCCAGTCCGCCCGGCTTCCGGCGTCCACCGTATCGGCGTGGACGTTGAAGACCACCCAAGGCGCGCCCGAGCCCAAGGTGGCGACCACGTTGTCGAGGCCTTGCGCGCGGGACACGGTCTCGGTGGCATATCCGGCGCTTCGCAGGCGCGCGGACGCGAACGCCGCGATCGCGCGCGTGTCGCCGGGCGGCACGGTTGACGGCCGCGCGATCAACTGGCCCAGGATCGCGGCCAGCTCGTCCGCCAAGGCGGCTTCGTCGAGGACGCGTCCGCTCACATCAGGCCCACTTCGGCCAAGGCGCCTTTCAGCATCTCCACCTCGTCCGCCGCAAGCGGGCCGATGGGCGGGCGCACGCGGTCGTCCTCGAGCCGACCGAGAAGCCTGAGACAACTCTTCAAGCGCGCCGCGGCGTGGCCGCCGGGGGGCGTTCCGTATATCGTCCGGGCGAGGGGGTAGATGATCGCGTGGGCGGCGCGGGCGGCGTCCATGTCGCCGGCCTCGAACGCCCGATAGAGCGCGACGATGGTCTCGGGAATCACGATCGCAAGGCTGACGAGGCTTCCCTCGCTGCCGATGACGTACGAGGTGAACAGATGCTCGTCGCCCGAACCCATCACCGCTACGTGCGGCGCAACCTCCTTGATCAGGCGCCGGTTCGCCTCGTAGGCCGCGACCTCCCACGAGCCGTCCTTGATGGCGACGACGCCCGGAATTCGCACCAGCTCGGCCAGCACTTCGGCGCGGAACGCCATCTGGCCGGCGTTGACCGAGCCCTGAAAGAGCATGATCGGCGCCTCGATCGCGTCCGCGATCATGCGGTGGTGGTTGGCCGCCATGGTTTCGTCTTGCGAGACGGCCCACGAAAATGGCGCGAAGACCATGATCGCGTCGGCGCCCGCGGCCACCGCGTCGTGGGCGTGCTCGACCGCCTCGAGGCTGCTCTCGCAGTTGACGCCGGCGACGACGATGGCGCTCTCCCCGATGGTGGCGCGCGCGATCTCGACGTTGCGCCGTTTCTCTTCGCGGCTCAGCAGGAAGTTCTCGCCCGCGTGTCCGTTGCACAGGATCCCGACGATGCCGGGCACCTCGAGCATGGCGGCGAAGTGTCGGGCCAAGGCCTCCTCGTCGACCGAATTGTCCGCCTTGAAGGGGCAGATGGTGGCGGGATAGATGCCGTTGAACGGACGGTCGCCGGTGGGAATCATGGATCGAATCCTTGCATTCTTGTCCTGACCGGTGCGGCTATTGCGCGCGCGCCGCGCCGACCCCGAACAGCGCGATCGGGTTGCGCGCCACCATGAGGCGCAGCTCCGCGTCCGAGAACCCGCGGCTCTTGATGGTGATCAGGAACTCGCGAAGTCCCTCCACCGGCGGCGGCAGGACGTAAGAGCCGAGATCGCTCGAAAGAATGGTGTGCTCCGGCGTCGCCGCCCGGATCCGTTCGGCCAATTGGTCGGGCGTCACGTGCGCCGGCGCGTGGGCTTGCGAATCGATGTTGGTCACCGGTATGAACGCCGCGTGGGTCAGGGTGTAGAACGAGAACTCGGCGTAGGCGCCGGTCTTCACGATCTCGGCGATCTCGTCCGTTGAAAAATCCCCCGACGGCGCGATGACGCGCGCGACGCCCTGCTTCTTCGCCTCTTGGCATAGCCGGACCGCTTCCGCGCCCGAGATGTGGCCGGTGTTCAGGACCACGTCGCGCTGGGCCAGCAGATCGAGGATCTGCATGGTGGGGTCCTGAAGCTCGCCTTCGAGCGGCACGTGGAAGCAGCCCTCGACGTAGGCCGGGCTTCGGCCCTCGGCCTCGGCGGTCTTGCGCGTGTGGTGGGTGGGCATGGAGACGAAGCGGGCGCCCGAACCCGGCCCGTATCCCCAGTCGAGCGCGATCGCTACCACCTCGGCCGACACCCCGCCCGCGCACGGCTCGAGGATCGGCCCGCCGAAGATGTCGATGCCGAGATGGCCGAGCTCGGTCATGGCGAGTGCCGCGTAGCCCGCGCTGTTGGAGAAGTTGTCCATCAACCCGACGCCTTTCATGCCGGCGCCCGCCGCCTGGCGCGCGGCGTCGAACGCGGTCACCGTGCGCCCGTTGATGTGGGGACAGGCGTGGACGTGGCAGTCGACCGCGCCTTGCAAGAGATCCATACCGGCTACGGACAAGGTCATCTCAGTCCTCCAGGAAAGGCGGCGCTCGCCGGCCGCCAAGTCCGGCGCGGCGCCGGAAACGCAGGCGCCGTCGGCGAACACCGTGCCGCCTTGCCTACACCGGGCAACGGCGGCCTGACAAACGATTCCTCAGACGCGCGCCGGGGCGCGAAGCGGCGAAAGAAAGATCGACCGCGCCGCGTTCTCGAGATTTCGGATCACGGGAAAATTTCCCAGGAATAAGTTCCATCGGCGAAGGTGTTATCATAGGGGCGATCAACGATCCCACCCAACGAAGAGGAACCCGATGACACCGATCGCGACATGGACGGCCACCCTCGCCCTGGTGGTGGCGCTTGGCGCGGTGCCGCTCGGTCCCGCGCTCGCCGCCGGCGACGGCGGCGAAAGCGGCGGCGGCGGCGAAAGCGAAAGCGGAGGAGGCGGCGACGACGGCGGCGACGTCCTAACCGGCTCCGTCGGCACCTCCGGCGCGGCGGGCGGCAGGGCGGTTTCGGCCCGAACGCGCGACTATCGGGCGGCGGAAGCGCTCGTCAGGACGGATGCGTATTCGGAGGCGATCGCCCTTCTCGAGGGCGTCCTCGAGCGCGATCCCAGAAACGCCGGCGCCCACAACTACGTGGGTTACAGCCTGCGCAAGCTCGGCCGATTCGAAGAAGCCCACGAGGCGTATTCGCGCGCGCTCGCCCTCGATCCGGATCATCTGGGCGCCAACGAGTACATCGGCGAGCTGCATCTCGAAATGGGACGCGTCGACCTCGCCAAGGAGCGGCTCGCGCGTCTTGTCGAGCTGTGTCCGTTCGGTTGCGAACAGCACGCCGACTTGAAGCGCGGGATCGAGGCGTACGAAGACGAGCGGTATCTGTCGGGCGTCTCCCTCTCTCTCGAGGATTCGGTGGCGCTGGGCCGGTCGCGCCCGGGCGCCGCGGCGGCGCGCGCGGTTCGCAAGAAAGGGGGCCGGGTCGTGTTCGCGCTGGAGGCCGTCGACTGGCCCGCGGACCTGGCCGGGGCGTTTGCGGCCGGCACGGCGGCGATCCCCGGAGGCACGGCCGTCGTCCGCTACGACGAGGGCGCGGTCACGAACGTCCGCGCAAATTTCGACTGGAGCGCGTTCGACGCGGTCGCCCTCCACTTCGAGCGCAAGTTCGGGCCGCCCATCGAGCTCCGCATGCGCGAGATCTCGGCGCCGGGCTCGGCGAAGCGCGCCAATCCCACGGCGGTTTGGCAGAGCGTCGATCCCGAGACCAAACGCGTCACAACCCTCGAGGTCAGGACGTTCGACGACGCGCGCCCCGGCTTTCCCAATTCACGTCTCGGCGTCGTCCTTCTCTACCGCGACGATTCGCTCCCGATCTTTCCGGAACTCTCGTCGATCGACCTCATGATGTTGCGCTAGCCAGAGGATGCAGAAATCCCGGGGCACCCACCGCGCCTCGCGCCTCACCCTTTGGGGCGAAGCGCCTAGGAGTAAGTTTCGCAGGAAGCGAACGACGTTGTTCACACCACGACAATAAGGAGGGAAGATCAATGCTGAAACGAATCGTTCTGGCCAGCGCCGTCGCGGTCATGATCTCTGGACCCGCGCTCGCCTTTCACTGCCCGAAGGACATCAAGGCGATCGACGCGGCTGTCGGCAACATGAGCCTCGATTCCTCGACCACCTCGAAGGTGACGGCGCTTCGCGACACGGGCGAAAGCCAGCACAAAGCCGGCAATCATGACGACGCGCAAAAGTCGCTTGCCGAGGCGATGCGGCTCCTGTTGGGCAAGACCTAGCCGGCCCGCGAACGGCGACCCGCGCCGAAGGCTTTTCCCTGCCGGCGCGGGTGCCGCTTTTCAAGACTCCCGTTTCACATTTGACCCCAACGGGGTTAGGACGGCCAAATCCTGTGTCCCTGATACAGGCTCGGGGTTGGATTGATCCGCCTTTCACGTCATTGCTGGGCGGCCCGCAGGGCTGTGAGGCGGCCATCCATGGATCTACCGGGTCACGCCGCTTCGCGGTGGCCCGGTGATGACGCCCGGTGATGGCGCCCGGTGATGGCGAATGACTCAAACCGAATTCGTATTTTGGGCGGTGGCGGCGTCGCGAAGGATGCCTTCGGACCCGACCGCCGGGTTCACGATCGGGCGGCCGAGGGCGTTTCGCGAGCGCGTCTCGGCGCTCAGTCGACGGCGGCGAGTTCCAGGTTTTGAGCGTTCAGCCGGCCCATGGCCAACAGAAGCTGGTAGACGGCGACGCGCTCGTCGTAGGCCGCGGCAGTGAAGTTGATCTGGGCGTTGAAGATCTCGCTTTCGGCGTCGAGAACGTCGATCACCGTTTCCTTTCCGGCCTCACGGAGCTTTTGCCGCGCATCGAACACCTCCGAGGCGATGTTGATGGCGTTCTCCAACAACTCCATGCGTTCGCGGACGGTCAGCAAGGCCTGCCAGGACAGGCGAACCTGCTCCACCACTTTGCGGACCACGAAGGCGTAGTTGTCCTTGCTGGCGCCGTAGTCGAACGCCGCCTGCGCCATGTTCGCCTGCGTCGAAAAGCCGTTGAACAGGTCCCAAGCGGCCTGCAGGATGACCGAATAGTCGCGCCGGGTTCCGATGACGGCGTTGTTGTTGTTCTCGTTGTTCGCCGTGCCCACCATGTCGAAGGTGGGAAGATACTCGGCCCGAATCGCGCGCCGGCGCTCGCGCACCACCTCGATCGTCGCGTCGCTGTTGCCGACCGCCGGGTTCTCTCGCAACCCGAGATCGATCGCCGCCTCGAGCTCGGTCGGAAGGCGTTCGACCGGGGGAACCGGGTCGATCAGTTCGTCGATCTCGGGCGCGTGGCCGAACACCTGGGCGTAGGTGCTGACCGCGTCCTCGAGCCCGCCTTCGAAGTTGACGCGGCGTTCCTTGGCGATCTGCAGGCGCGACTTGGCCTGCAGCACGTCGACGGCGATGCCCGACCCCCTCTGGACCCGTTCGTCCTCGAGGTTGAGCTGGATCTGGATGGTGTCCTCGTTCGCCTGCGCCAGCTCGATGAGGCGCTTCTGGCGGAGCACGTTGACGTACGCGTTGACGCCTTCGAATAGCGTGTTTTGCCGGGTGCCCTCGGCCGTGAGGTCGGCGATCAGCGTATTGAGGCGCGCCGTTTTCGTGTTCGACGCGGTCACGAACCCGTTGAACAGGTTCTGGGTCAACGTGAGCGTGCTGATCCGACGCGATCGCGCCGAGATGTTGCCGTCGCGGCGGTTGCGTTCGGCCGGGCTGTCGACCCATTCCGGACCGTACTCGGCCGTCACCTGCAGGGTCGGCAAATAACCGGCGAGCGCCTTGTCGATTTCCTTGGGGGTCGCTTGGATGGTTTTCTCGGCCGCGCGAATCTGCGGATTGTCGACGAGTACGCCGGCGAGTTCCTCCTCGAGCGTCTGAGCCGAGCCCGTCCCCGAGAGAACGCCGAGCACGAGCACCGTTACGACCACAATAATTGCACGCTACGCGATCACAACCCCTCCTCGCGCCGTCGGCGCGCCGCAGCATCCCCGGGCGGCGAATTGTAAACACGAGTGAATCTGCGGTCAAGTCTTTGCAATTCAAGCCCTTCATCGCTACTCGAATCGATATGTGGCGGCCGATCGGCGAATCCGCTGTGCCGAGCCCGCCCCATTGCCGATAATGGTCGCCGAATAAATTGGCCGACGGTGATGCGCTCGGCGCGATCGCCCATATGGCCGCCGGAGACCGCCCACCATGACCGCTCGCCGCCCGACGCGCACCTTCTATCGCGCCATCGAGCCCTTCCGGACCGGCCGGCTTCGCGTCTCGTCGGTGCACGAGATCTATTACGAGGAGTCCGGCAACGCGAACGGAAAGCCGGTCGTGTTCGTCCACGGTGGGCCGGGCGGCGGCACCAAAGCCGAGAACCGGCGCGTGTTCGACCCCGAAGCCTACCGCATCGTTCTCTTCGACCAGCGGGGCGCCGGCAAATCGACGCCGCACGCCTCGCTTCAAGACAACACGACCTGGCGCCTCGTCGACGACATGGAACGGCTTCGCGACCATCTCGGGATCGCGCGCTGGCAAGTGTTCGGGGGCTCGTGGGGCTCGGCGCTCGGGCTGGCGTACGCCCAGACGCACCCTGAGCGGGTCAGCGAGCTGGTGCTGCGCGGCATCTTCATGTTGCGCGACAAGGAGCTTCGTTGGTTCTACCAGGAAGGGGCGAGCGCGCTGTTCCCCGACGAGTGGGAGAGGTATCTCGACCCCGTCGCCGAGGACGAACGCGGCGACATGATCGGCGCTTACTACAAGCGCCTGGCGGGCGACGATCCGGCGTCTCGTTTGCGCGCGGCCCGGGCCTGGACCCGCTGGGAGATGGCAACGTCGTCTCTGCTTGCCGACGAGGGCCGGCTGTCGGCCTCGGGCGACGACGCCTTCGCCCTCGCGTTCGCGCGGATCGAGTGCCATTACTTCGTCAACCGCGGCTTCTTCGAACGAGAGGACCAGCTACTGGCGGGGGTGGATGCGATCCGGCACATCCCCGCGGTCATCGTTCAGGGCCGCTACGACGTGGTGTGCCCGATGATGACCGCCTGGGAACTGGCCGCGGCATGGCCCGAGGCGGAGTTCACCGTCGTCGCGGACGCCGGCCACGCCTACACCGAACCGGGAACGCTGGACGCGCTGATTTCGGTGACCGACCGATTCCGAAAGTAGCGTCGGTGCCCTATTGGCGCTTTAATTTCGGACCGTTATCCTGACGGAACGATGAAATGGGTTCGAAAAACGATTCTCGGTGGCCTTTTGGCGATCGCGGCCACCGCGGCGGCAGGCTTTGTGGGGGCGGTGTCCATGGCCCATGACTGGACCACCGCTTCGCGGGCGTCGGCGGGGTTGGCGCCGGACCCGGCGTCCACGCACGAGGCCGTGGTTCAGGTCTATATCGCGCGTGCGTGGGGCTGGCGGGGGCGGTTCGGCGTCCACAGTTGGATCGCCGTCAAGCCGACCGACGCGCCCGCCTTCGACGTGTACGAAATCATCGGCTGGCGGGCCTACCGGGGAATGTCGGCGCTCAGCGTCAGCAACCGCCCCGCCGACGGGCGCTGGTTCGGCTCGGTGCCGGAAATCGTCGCCGAACTCCGCGGCGAAGGCGTCGACGACGTGATCCGCCGAATCGACGTGGCCGCGCACGATTACCCTTATGCGGACGAATACCGGGTCTGGCCCGGACCCAACAGCAACACCTTCACCGCCCACATCGGCCGCGCGGTGCCCGAGCTCAGGCTGGATTTGCCGCCGACGGCGATCGGCAAGGACTATCTCACCAACGGCTCGGTGATCGCGCGCTCGCCCAGCGGAACCGGCTATCAGTTCTCGCTCTTCGGCCTGGTGGGCGTCCTCGTCGGCGCCGAGGAAGGCCTCGAGGTCAACCTCCTGGGCCTGACCTTCGGGATTGATCCCCTGGACCTGGCCGTGAAATTGCCGCTGATCGGCACGATCGGCGGGAAGTCGGGCTGAGATCTCGTCAAGACCCGGCGGGGCAAGGGGCGCGCGTCTTCCCGTGACAACGGCTCGGCCTATTCTCGCGTTCGCATTCGCCATCGTCGCGCCGGCATTCCAGATCGCGTGCACCCAACCCGAAACTCCGGCGGGCGACGCACTTCGAACGCGGGCCGAGGCGGGATACGTCGAAAGCCAGCACCGGCTGGGCCTGCGCTATTTGAGCGGATTCGACGTGGTCCAGGATTACGAGACCGCGAACGCCTGGTTCGCGCGCGCCGCGCTCGCCGGCTACGCCCCGGCTCAGTTCATGCTGGGCATCGCGCATTACGCGGGCCGCGGCGCGCCCCTCGATCATGCGCGCGCCGTCGCGTTGTTCGAACGCGCGGCCCAGCAGGGATACGCGCGGGCCCAGTATCAGCTCGGCGACGCCTATCTGAACGGCCGCGGCGTCGTTCCCGAGCCCGAATGGGCGGCGCGATGGTTTGAAAAGGCGGCCGCACAAGGGCACGCGCAATCGCAGTTCACGCTCGGCGTCGCGTTCGCGTCGGGTCTGGGTGTCCCGATCGACAAGGCCGAGGCGCGAACGTGGCTTTTGCTGGCGCGGGCGAACGGCCGCGAAGACGCGGTGCGCGCGCTCGCGTCCGTCACCGCGGATCTCGCGCCCGGTGACATCGCCCGGTCGGACCGGCAAGCGGACATCTGGGCGCCGTCGGCCGAGGCCGCGTTCGCCGACCGGGCAACGGTCCGCTTCGTCGAGAACGCGCTGGCGCTCTTGGGATACGAGCCCGGGCCGGTGGACGGTTTCCTCGGCGATCAAGGCGGCTCGGCGATAGACGCATACCGGCGCGCCGTTGAAGATTCCGTCCCGGGCGCGGTGGACCGGAACCTGGTGACGCTTCTGCGCCGGGATCTTCGCGCCCGAAACACGGGCAAGTCGGGCGGATAGGGCGCGGGCGCCGCTAGAGAAGCGGCGGCCGGGACGTGCCCGGCCGCCGTTGGTCCATGGTTCTAAGCAAGCGGCGATCGCGGTCGTTTTACTCGGGCGTGTCTTCCGAATCGCCGTCGCCGGCCGCCGGCGGCTCTTCTTCACCGGGCGCTTCCGCGTCCCCGCCAATTCCCAGCAATTCGTTGAGCGCCGCGACCCCTTCGGCGGTCCCCGGCGTGTTGGCGGCCGCGGCAAGCGACTCGGCCTCGGTCTCGGCGGCGGTCGCGAGCTCGTCCTCGATTTCGTTGAGGGTATTGCTCAGCTCCTCGGCATCCGTGGCCTGGGCTTCGATGGCTTGCTCATAGGCCGCGATCAGCCCGACCGCCGAGTTGGGCGAGGCGTTGGCGCGCGCGGTTTCCGAGGCGTGCGCCGCGTTCAGGCGCCCGAGACTGCTGGCGACCGCGCCGTGGTTGTTGCCGAGGCTCCGACCCGGGCCCGAAGTGTCTTCGCCGCCGGGGCTCTCGGGATCAGCGTTCGCGGTGGCCGTTCCGCCGGAGGAACCACCGGATCCCCCTCGACCGCCGCCGTTGCTGCCACTATTTCCGCCAGCGTTGCCGGCGCTTTGGCCGCCGCCATTGCCGCCGCCTTGGCCGCCGCCACTACTGGCGTCCTGGCCGCCGCCATTACCGCCGCCCTGGCCGCCACCGTTGCCGTTTCCGCCAGCGTTTCCGCCACCATTGCCGCCATGATTGCCGGCGTAGGCCTTGGCTGGGCTCAGCGAGGCCTTGTCCACGTCGATGACGACAGGCGAGACCGCGAGCGCAAGGGCGAGCGCGCTGACCGACGCACCAAACCGAATTCCAAACCGCCGAAACGTCATGGGCACCCCACTCGACGACTACTTGAATACCCAGTAGCCGCAAATCCTTTCAACAATCTTAACATATTATCTCACGAAGTCGGTTCACCGTCTGTGACGGCGATCACATCCGCGTTCATGTATCGTGACCATGGCGGCGGCCGGGTACGCCGTCTCCCGTATGTCGCCTTCGCGACTGATGCCCTCAGACCGCGCCCCAAACGTCTTCGAATTCGCGGGCGTCGGTGCTGTTGCCGTTCCCGTTGCCGTTCCCGTTGCCATTGCCGCCGCCGTTTCCGTTGCCGCCGCCCTGGCCGCCGCCGTTTCCATTGCCGCCGGATTTGCCGCCGCCGTTACCGCCCGAACCGCTGGCCTGACCGGAGCGACCGTTTTCGTGTCCTTTCCCCGTGGTCGCGGCGGCTTTTTTGCGGCCTTTTCGGTTGCACGAGCCGATTTTTTGGCGCTCGCGCGCGCCTGTTTCGCCGCTTTTTCGGCGGCCTTCGCGGCTTCCTTGAGCTCCTTCGCGATCTTGAGATCGACCAGAGGGTCGCCGGTGGGGCGCACTCCGATTTTGATCCGCCCGATCCGGCCGGAGCCGGCGACGGTCACGTTCTTGCCGGCCTCGACGACCGCCGAATCTCCACTTTTCTTCGACATGACCTCGGCCTCGCCCGCGACGACCCCGATCGTGGTCGTGCCGTCCGCCGCGACGCTGATCGCGAGCTTGGTTCCGCGCACGCCGATGGTCGCCGTCGGCGTCTCGATTCGGATGCCTTCCTTGTGCATCCTGCCCGAGGCGTAAAGGTAGGCGCCGGCCGCCAGCTTGAATATCGCGGTGCTGGCGCCGCTCGCGGGGTCGTACACCATTTCGTCGATAACCAACCGCGCGTCGCCGCCGAGCGTCAGTAGGGTGTCATCGAGAAGGCGGGCGACCAGGCCGCCATAAGGGACCGTTTCCAGCGTCTCGTCGCCAACCACGTCGTTGTGGGGATATTTTGGAGACTTCGCCCCCTGCGGCGGCGTCCCGAACGCGAAGACGTTGACTTCCAAAACGGAGCCCACGACCGGCGTCTCGCCTTGCGCGCCCGCGCCCATGACCGAGAGCACCGCCGCGAGGGCGCCGTCGCGCAACCATTGGCAACTTCGCATTTTCTTGTGTTCGCGCCCACCGTGCTTCGGTAGCGTCGGGTCGCACCTCCCCTGCACATCGATGATGTCGCCAAGCTTCGGGCGGCCGACATTCCTTTTCTTGGAAGTTAAGGCATTCGAACCCGCCATGGCAATCGAATGCGGGCAATCGAAAGGGGAGAAATCCCATCGCGGCCATTCCGGGGCGCGAAAGCGCTCGCATGGGCCACGCCAAGGCCACGCGAGCGTGCTCGTCACCTCGTGCGCCAAGCGGATGGAACCGGTGTCGGGCGTCGGGCTTGCCACGACGGGGCATCCAACTATCTTGCTTGCCTCCGGGCGCGCGCGCCCGGACAGGCGGTCAATGACGGAGAGCGGTCCGTTTGAGCATCTGGGGAAAGGTCGTCGGAGGCGTCGCGGGCTTCGCCCTCGGTGGCCCCCTGGGGGCGCTTCTTGGCGCCGCCGCCGGCCACGCGCTCGATCGGGTGCGGGCGGGCGGAGCCGGGGCCAAAGCCGACACCGTCGCCGCCCGCCAAGTGGCGTTCACCATCGCCGTCATCGCGCTCGCGGCCAAGATGGCGAAGGCGGACGGCCGGGTCAGCCGAGCCGAGGTGAACGCGTTCAAGGACGTCTTTCGCGTCCCGCCCGACGAGATGAAAGGGGTGGGGCGGCTGTTCGACGAGGCGCGCTCGGACGCCGCCGGGTTCGAGCCCTACGCCCAGCAGATCGCGGCCATGTTCGCCCACGAACCGGCGGTGCTCGAGGACCTGCTCGCCGGGCTCTTTCACATCGCCAAGGCGGACGGCACGGTGCGCGCAAGCGAGCTCGAATACTTGCGGGGCGTCGCCCGGATCTTCGGCCTCGACGCGCACGCGTTCGAACGAATCCGGGCGTTGCACGTCGAGCCCGAGGGCGCGGATCCCTTCGATATTCTCGGCGTCTCGCGCGGGGCCACCGACGCCGAGATCAAAAGCGCATACCGGGCGCTCATCCGCGAGAACCATCCCGATACGCTGATCGCGAAGGGTCTGCCGCAGGAGTTCGTCGACATCGCCAACCAGAAGATGGCGGCGATCAACGCCGCCTACGACGACGTCGAGCGCGAGCGCGGCCACCGGTGAGCGGACCCTCGATGGGCGCCGGGCGCCGCCCACCTCGCCGGCCTCGGCGGGCGGGCGGCCTTAGAGAAGCCGGCGGGCGGCCATGGAGAACGTGACATGGACTTGATCGAGCGCGCTTCTCCGAACTTCGATCCGCGTCCTGTGCGTGCCGTTCTCGACATGGTGGTCCTCCATTACACCGGCATGCCGAACGCGAACGCGGCGCTTGCGCGCCTGGGCGATCCCGCGTCCCGGGTCAGCGCCCACTATGTGATCGACGAGGACGGCGCCGTCTATCGGATGGTGCCCGAGGGAGCGCGGGCGTGGCACGCGGGCGCCGCCTTTTGGCGCGGCTCGAGGGACATCAACGCGCGCTCGATCGGGATCGAGCTTGTCAATCCGGGACACGAGCACGGCTACCGACCCTTCGCCGAAGCGCAGATGGCGGCGCTGGAGACCCTTGCGAGCGGCATCCTCGAACGTCACGCAATTGCGCCCCGGAACGTGGTCGGACACGCCGACGTGGCCCCTTCGCGCAAAAAGGACCCGGGCGAGCTGTTCGATTGGGCCCGGCTGGCGCGGGTCGGAATCGGGCTCTGGCCCGAGACGCCTGCGACCGACGTCGGGCCCGCGGACGCAGTGGTCGCCATGCTCGACGAATACGGCTACGGGACCGGGGATTCGAAGCGCGCGATCGAGGCGTTTCAGCGCCACTTCCGGCCCGCGCGCGTGGATGGTCGCGCCGATGCCGAGACCGCCGGACGCCTTGCCGGCCTGCTGGCGCTCTGCCGTCGCCGATCCGCTTGACGAAGGCGCGGCGCGCGATACCTTAGTGTCGGTGCCAGACGGCC
>JAKZXM010000280.1:0-9133 GCA_047514975.1 Rhodospirillales bacterium | reverse complement strand
TCGTCGGCAGCGATCAGCCCGGCGCGCGCGCCGGCCTCGATCGACATGTTGCAAATCGTCATGCGGCCTTCCATGGAAAGCCCTCGCACGGCGTCGCCCGCGTACTCGATGACGTGGCCGGTCCCCCCGGCGGCGCCGATCTCGCCGATGATTGCGAGAATCAGGTCCTTGGCGGTAACGGCCGGGGCAAGCGTGCCTTCGACCGAGATACGCATGTTACGCGCCGGCCTTTGCAACAGGGTCTGGGTCGCCAGCACGTGCTCGACCTCGGAGGTCCCGATGCCGAACGCCAGCGCCCCGAAGGCGCCGTGGGTGGCGGTGTGCGAGTCTCCGCAAACAGTGGTGGTTCCGGGAAGCGTCATGCCCTGTTCGGGGCCAATGACGTGCACGATTCCCTGGCGGACGTCGGTCATGGAAAAGCACGCGATCCCGAATTCGGCGCAATTGGCTTCCAGGGTCTCCACTTGGATCCGCGATTCCGCGTCGTCGATGCCGGCGCTGCGGTCGGTGGTGGGGACGTTGTGATCGGCGACCGCGAGCGTCGCTTCCGGGCGCCGCACCTTGAGGCCCGACATCCTCAGGCCCTCGAAGGCCTGGGGGCTGGTGACCTCGTGGACGAGGTGGCGATCGATGTACAGGAGGCAGGTCCCGTCGTCCTGGACATGGACGAGGTGGCTCTCCCAGATCTTATCGAACAGGGTGCGGGGCTTGTCCATCTCGGCTGTCCCGGGGCGCCGCGGGGGCGCGCTCTCAGGCCTCGGGCTCGGCTTTATCCGCGGCCGCCGCGGCACCTTTGGGCGCGGCTTTATCGGCGGCCGCCGCGGCACTTTCGGGCGCGGCTTTGTCGGCGGACGTCTTCGCCGCGGATCGGGCCTTGGTCCTGGCGCCGCCGCTCTCGACCCGCTCGGCGATGCGGGCCGATTTGCCCGAGCGCTTGCGCAGGTAATAAAGCTTGGCGCGGCGGACGGCGCCCCGGCGAACCACGTCGATTCCGGCGATCGACGTGGAATAGACCGGAAAAACGCGCTCGACTCCCTCGCCGTAGGACACTTTGCGCACCGTGAACGACGAGTTGAGGCCCGCGTTCTTGCGGGCGATGCACACGCCCTCGAACACCTGGACGCGCGAGCGCGAACCCTCGACAACCTTGACGTTGACCCGGAGCAGATCGCCCGGGCGGAAATCGGGGATCGGCCGTTCCGCGCTCAGGGCCGCGAGCTGCTCGCCTTCGAACTCAGTAATGACGTTCATCGCAACGATCCTCTGCTTCACACCGATCGCCGGCGCTTGCTGCCCCTGCGGCCGGTCCCCGGCGCGGGGTCCGATCGAGCCGTGCCGGCGTCGGCACGTTCTTGGTTGCGCGCGCGTTCGGCGTACGCGGCCCACAAATCCGGTCGGCGCTCGCGCGTCGCTTCCTCGGCGCGCTTTCGCCGCCATTCGGCGACCCGTCCGTGGTCGCCGGATATCAGCACCTCCGGAACGCGCCGCCCGCGCCAACGGCGGGGCCGCGTGTACTGCGGGTACTCCAGAAGCCCGTCCACGAAACTCTCGTCGTCCAGCGACTCCCGCCTGCCGACCACCCCGGGAAGCAGGCGCACGCACGCGTCGATCAGGGCGATGGCGGCCGCCTCGCCCCCCGAAAGCACGAAATCGCCGAGGCTGACCTCGTCGAAGCCGCGCGCCGCAACCACCCGTTCGTCGACGCCCTCGAAGCGCCCGCACAAGATGACCGCCCCCGGCGCTTGCGCGAACTCCGCGACCCGCGCCTGGGTGAGCGGCCGCCCACGCGGGGTCAAGTAGATCGGAGGGCCGCCGAGATCCGTCGTCTCCGCCGACGCGACCGCCGCGTCGACGACGTCGGGCCGCATCACCATGCCGGCTCCGCCGCCGAACGGCGCGTCGTCGACGGTACGGTGTTTATCGCGCGCGAAGTCGCGAATGTCCACCGTTTCCAGCGCCCACAGCCCGCGCGCCAGGGCCCGTCCGGCGAGCGCCAGGGCCAGCGGCCCCGGAAACATCTCGGGGTACAGCGTCAACACGCGGACGCGCCAACGTACGTCTTCGCATTTCGCGGTCATGGCCGGCCTCGTTTCCCTTGACCCGCGCGCCCGGCGCGGCGATCCGCGTTCGCGTGGCCCGCCTCGCCGCCTTCGCGCCCCTTGGCGGGCGCCAGCCGCGTCCGGCCCGATTGCCGCCGGCGCCCGGGCCCGGCCTCGTCGTCGACCATTCCCTCCGGCGGCTCGATGACCAGACGGCCGCCCGCCAGATCGACCTCCGGCACGGCGGCGCGGGTGAAGGGCACCATGATCGTTTCGCCGCCGCCGCGGTCGATTTCGAGGATGTCGCCGGCGCCGAAATCGTGAACCGCCGAGACCGTTCCGAAGGCCTCGCCCGGCCCGCCGCCAGCGTCCATCCGTACCGCGCTCAGCCCGATCAAATCGGTGTGGTAGTACTCGTCCCTTGGTGCTTCGGGAAGCGCCTTACGCCCGAGATAGAGGCGCGTGCCCTTAAGCTCCAGCGCCGCGTTGCGGTCGTCGACGCCCTCGATGCGGGCCACGACGTGGTCCTTGACGAGCCCCGAGACCCTAAGCCGGAACTCCCGCTCGCCGCCCTCGTCGGTGAGGGGACCGTAGGCCGCGATGTCGGCGGCCGCGCCGGTGAAACTTTTGATTCGCACCTCGCCCCGCAGCCCCCGGGCGCCCGTAAAAACGCCGACACAGATCAGCTTGGTCACAATGGATGCGCGTACCCGGTTCGACCGACGCCGGTTCGACGGCGATCACGTCGCCGGCTTCTCCTCGTCGTCGGCTTGCGTCTCCTCGGCGGCTTCCTCGGCGGGCGCCTCCTCGGCCGGCGCTTCCTCGGCGGCGGCCTCCTCGGCGGGCGCTTCCTCGGCCGGCGCCGAAGGCGCCTCGGCGGCGGCCTTTTCCGCCGCTTCCGCCGCCTCGGCGGCCGCCTTCATGCGCTCCAGCGTCTTGGGCCGCGGTTGGTTCTTCCGGGTCTGTTCGGGAATCGGCGGTGTCTCGATCACGCCGGCCTGGCCGAGGAATCGCGCGACCCGGTCCGACGGCTTGGCGCCGACCCCGATCCAGTGGCGAATGCGATCCTCGATCAAGTGCACGCGATCGGGGTGGCTCTTGGCCACCATGGGGTTGTAGGTCCCGACCCGCTCGATGAACCGGCCATCGCGGGGTTTGCGCGAATCGGCGACGACGATGCGGTAGAAGGGGCGCTTCTTGGCGCCGGCGCGCGACAGTCGGATTCTCAGGGACATGGCGTCAACTTTCCTCGCATGTCGTGCATTCGCACGATCGTTCAGCGCCTTATCACAACTTGATCGGGCCGGGCGGCAGGGACGGCATCACGGCGCCGGAAAGACCGCCGCCGCGCGACAGCCCCTTTTTCCCGAGCTTACCCATCTTCTTCATCATCGTGCTCATCTGCTGGTATTGCTTGAGCACGCGGTTGACGTCTTGAACGGACGTGCCGGAACCGGCGGCGATGCGGCGCCGGCGCGAGCCGTTGAGAATCTTCGGGTTGCGTCGCTCGGCGACGGTCATCGACCGGATGATCGCTTCGGGGCGGATGATCGCCTTGTCGTCGAACCTGGCCTGGGCGAGCTGTTTCTTGACTCGGCCGACGCCGGGCAACATGTCGAGAAGGCCATCCAACTCGCCCATCTTGCGCACCTGGCCGAGCTGGGCGGCCATGTCCTCGAGCGTGAAGCGGCCGCGCAGCATCTTTTCCGCGAGCTTTTCGGCCTCCTCGCTCTCGATGACCTCGGACGCCTTCTCGACGAGGCCGACCACGTCTCCCTGGCCCAGGATGCGGCCCGCGATCCGGTCTGCCTGAAACGGCTCGAGGTCGTCCAGATTTTCTCCGACGCCGAGCAGCTTGATCGGACATCCCGTGACGGCGCGCATGGAAAGGGCCGCCCCGCCGCGGGCGTCGCCGTCGACGCGCGTGAGCACGATTCCACTCAACCCCACCCGCTCGGAAAAGGCGCGCGCCAGGGCGACGGCGTCCTGGCCGGTCATGGCGTCCGCCACGAGCAGGCTTTCGGCGGGACGGACCAAATCGCGGATCTCCGCCGCCTCGGCCATCAGCGCCTCGTCCGCGATCATGCGGCCCGCGGTGTCGAAGACGATCACGTCGTAACCTTCGCGGCGTCCCTTCTCCATTGCGCGGACGGCGATTGCACCCGGCTGCTCGCCGAGAATGAACTCGAGGACGGGCACGTCCGCCTGCTCGCCGAGGACGGAGAGCTGCTGCTGGGCCGCCGGCCGGTTCACGTCCAAAGAGGCCAGCAAAACCTTTTTGCGCTCGCGCCGGACGAGATGCCGGCCGAGCTTGGCCGCGGTCGTGGTCTTGCCCGAACCGTGGAGACCGAGCAAGAGCACGGTCACCGGCGGGGTTCCCTCCGTGGCCACCGCCGACGGCTCGGCGCCCAGGGTCTCGACCAGGTGGTCGTGGACGATCTTGACGACCATTTGGGCGGGCGTGACGCTGCGAATCACGTCCTGGCCGCGCGCCCGCTCTCCGACCGCGGCGATGAAGTCCTTGACCACCGGCAAAGCCACGTCGGCCTCGAGCAGGGCGACGCGGACATCGCGAAGCGCGTCGGCGACGTCGGATTCGCTGAGCGCGCCTTTCTTGCGAAGGCGATCGAACACCGCGCCCAGACGCTCGGTCAACGATCCGAACATGGCGACATTCACTCCAACGCAAAAGGCGCCAGTGCGCGACACTCGCGAACTGGCGGCGCCCCGCAAGGCAGAGAGCTCGGGCGCAGCAGGGTTTCGGCGCGACGCACTCTAGAAACGCGCCTGACCCAAGTCAAGCGCGCCCGCCCGCGGTTATGCGCACGCGGACTTGAACGCCGGCCAAGCCATTGTGAGTTCAAACCCGCGCCGTTCTGTGGTAAATAACGCTTGGAACCGGTTGCGCTTGAACCAAATGATTCATCGCCGCCCCGACCGTCTTCAGCGTCGTGGGCGGCGCGGCACGCGGCGAATTCGTTACGAACTGGAGAGATCGGGAAGTTTGCTTTCGGCAAGGAGTCGGGGCGCAGCGCTCGCCGCCGGTGCGGCAGACGCCAACCCGACCGCCGCCATGACATCTACTGAAAAGGCGAAGTATTCATGAAAAAAAGAAATCCGAAGGGCGGACCCGATCCCATCGACGGGCACGTCGGCGCGCGGGTCCGGGCGCGACGGGTCGGCCTGAGGCTCAGCCAGACGAAGTTGGGAAAGGCGATCGGTGTCACCTTCCAACAGGTCCAGAAATACGAGAACGGCACCAACCGAATCGGCGCCAGCAATCTGTACAAGGTCGCCAAGGCCCTGGGCGTCGAAGTCACGTACTTTTACGAGGGCGTCGAGCAAGGCGCCGCCCGCCGGGCGCGGAGCCCCCGGCGCGGCCTGTCGGAGGACGCCGCCCTCTTTCAGGGCGATCCGCTGAGCTCGCGCGAAGCGATCGAGCTCATGCACAACTACTTCCGAATACCGGACCTGCAGGTCCGCAAGCGCCTTTCCCAGTTCGTGAAGTCGCTCGCGGGTCCGCGCCCCCGCCCTTGAGCGGCGCGCGCCGGGCGGACCGAAGCCCGAGCGCGGCGGTCCGGGGTCGCGCCGTCGTCGCCGAATCGCCGCGCCAATTCCGCTGATCCGGGCCGTCGCGAAACCACGCGAAACCATTGGACTTGGGCGCGCGCGCCGCGCTATTCACGGCGCCATGGCCGGCCTCAGCTTCAACAAGATGCACGGTCTCGGCAACGATTTCGTCGTTTTCGACGGTCGGCGCCGAGCGGTTCGCCTCGACGCCGATCAGGTGCGCGCGGTCGCGAACCGACGCACCGGCGTCGGCTGCGACCAGCTCATAATCCTCGAGCCCGCGCGCAACGGCCGCGCCGACGTCTTCGTTCGCATCTACAACGCCGACGGCGGCGAGGTGTTCGCCTGCGGCAACGCGGCGCGTTGCGTCGCGGCCATGATCATGGAGGAACGCGGCGCGGACGAAGCGGTGATCGAAACCGAGCACGACACCCTCGGGGCACGCCGCGCCGAAGGCGGCATGATCGCGGTCGACATGGGTCCGGTGCGCACGGCCTGGAACGAAATTCCCCTTGCCGAGCCGCGCGACACGCTTCACCTCGGGATCGCGCTTGGCCCGCTCGCCGACCCGGTCGCGGTAAACGTCGGCAACCCGCATGCGGTCTTCTTCGTGGACGACGCGGAGGCCGTGGATATCGGGGCCCTCGGATCCGTCCTCGAGCGCCACGAGCTGTTCCCCGAGCGCACCAACGTCGAGGCCGCCGCCGTGCTCTCGCCAACCACGTTGCGCGTCCGCGTTTGGGAGCGCGGCGTCGGCATCACGCCGGCGTGCGGCAGCGGCGCGTGCGCGGCGCTCGTCGCCGCCAACCTTCGCGGCCTCGCCGCAAGCGCGGGCGAGGTGATCCTCGACGGCGGAACGCTCGGGATCGAGCGGCTCGACGACGGCCACGTGTTGATGACCGGGCCAGTCGCGGCCGCATTCTCCGGCACCCTCGATCCGTCCCTGGCGTCCGCGTCATGAGCGCGGCGACCGAGCCCCGCGTCGTCACCTTCGGCTGTCGGCTGAACGCCTTTGAATCCGAGGTCATTGGGGCCAACGCCCGCGCCGCCGGGCTCGAGAACACCATCGTTGTCAACACCTGCGCGGTTACCGCCGAAGCGTGCCGGCAGGGGCGCCAGGCGGTCCGCCGTCTGCGCCGCGAGAACCCGAGCGCGCGCCTCATCGTCACCGGCTGCGCGGCGCAACTGGACCCGGAGCGCTTCGCTTCCATGACCGAAGTCGATCATGTTCTCGGCAACGCCGCCAAGTTGGACCCGGCCCGGTACGCGCCCGAAGCCTTGGCCCGGGCGGCGAGTACGATTGGGTCGGGTCCGGGCCGCGCCGCCCCGCCGGGGCTTCCTTGGAACGGCCTCGCGGCGCCCAGCGGTCGCGAAGGCCGGGCCCGAGCCTATCTCCAGGTGCAGCAGGGCTGCGACCATCGCTGTACGTTTTGCATCATTCCCTTCGCGCGCGGACCGAACCGCAGCGTCGCCATCTCTTCGGCGGTGGCCCAGGCGCGAAGGCTTTGCGCGGCCGGCACCCGCGAGATCGTGCTGACCGGCGTCGATCTGTGCTCCTACGGCGCCGACCTCGACGGACGGCCGACGCTCGCGACGCTCGTCCGCCGGCTGCTATCGGAGTTGCCCCAACTCGCCAGGCTGCGGCTTTCGTCCCTCGATCCGGGGCGCGTGCCGGGCGCGTTGATCGCGGTGTTGGGCGAGGAAGCGCGCCTGATGCCGCACCTGCACTTGAGCCTCCAGTCCCTCGATCCCCTGATCCTCAAGCGCATGAAGCGGCGCCACACGCCCCGCGACGTTCGCGCGCTGTGCGCCCGCGCCCGCGCGGTGCGGCCCGACGTGGCGTTCGGGGCCGACCTGATCGCGGGCTTCCCCACCGAGACCGAGGCCCAGTTCGAAACGACCCTCGACGGCGTCGCCGGGCTCGGCCTCGCCTATCTCCACGTCTTTCCCTATTCGCCCCGGCCGGACACGCCCGCCGCGCGCATGCCGCAGCTTCCCGTCGCCGTCCGCAAGGCGCGCGCGGCAAGTCTGCGCGCCGCCGGCGATCGCGCGTTCCTTGCCCATCTCGACTCAAAGCTCGGCACGTCGGCCGACGTGCTGGTGGAGACCTCCGAGCGCGGCCGCTGTCCCGACTATGCGCCCGTGCGCCTGAGCGCGCCCGCGCCGCCGGGCGCCATCGTCGAGAGCACGTTCGTTGGCGTCGCCGAGGGCGTCCTCGTCGCGGGGACGGCGGCGTGAGCCTCGCCGCGGACGCCCGTCCCGGCTGGATCTCGCGCCTGAGCGCAGGGCTGCGGCGCACGTCCGGCGGGCTCGTCGACGGAATCGACGAACTGTTTGCGGTGCGCCGTCTCGATGCGGACACCCTGTCGGACCTCGAGGATCTCCTGATCCTCGCCGACATCGGCGTCGAGACCGCGGGCCGCCTGAGCGCGGCTCTCGCGCGCGGCCGGTTCGACAAGGCGGTCGCGCCCGCGGACGTCTTGCACGCGCTTGCCGACGAGATCACCGCGATTCTCGAACCGGTGGCGCGGCCGCTGGCGTTCAGACCCGGTCTCGCGCCGCAGGTCGTCCTGGTTTGCGGCGTCAACGGAAGCGGCAAGACGACGACCATCGCCAAGCTCGCCAAGCAGTTCAGGGACCAGGGCCATTCGGTGGCGCTGGCCGCCGGCGACACCTTTCGCGCCGCCGCGATCGAGCAATTGCAAATCTGGGGCGAGCGCGCCGGGTGCCCGGTGATCGCGGCCGAGCCCGGCTCGGACGCGGCCGCGCTCGCCTATCGGGCGATCGAGCAGGCGCGGGCGCAATCGCTGGACGTCCTGTTTATCGATACCGCCGGGCGCCTGCACAACAAGTCGGCGCTGATGGCAGAGCTTCAGAAGATGGTCCGCGTGATCGGCAAGCTCGACGCCGACGCGCCGCACGATTGCCTTCTCGTTTTGGACGCCACGGTCGGCCAGAACGCGCACGCCCAGCTCGAGACCTTTCGCGACATGGTGGCGGTCACGGGCTTGGTCATGACCAAGCTCGACGGGACGGCGAAGGGCGGCGTGGTCGTGGCGCTTGCGGACCGGTTTGCCGTGCCGGTGCACGCCGTCGGAGTCGGCGAGGAGTTGGACGATCTGCGACCGTTCGAGGCGCGGGCCTTCGCCCGCTCGCTCATGGGAATCGAAGAGTGAGCGGCGCCCGCCGCCGCCGGGACGGGGGGCGTGCGGATTCTCAGACGCGGGCGTTGAAGTAGAATCCGGGCGGAACGTCGTGCCGCGGCGGCTGGCCGGAGCCGAGCAGGCCTTCGAGGCGGGCCAACGCGCGCTTCAGATCCGCGGGATCGTTCGGCCGCGTGACCGCCGCGCGGTCGCGGACCTCGTGGGCGCGGGCATACTCCGTCGGCTTGTGGGCGGCGCCGGGTACGGCGACAACGGCCCTGTTCGTCACCTCGGCCATGGGCCAAGTATCGCGACGATTGGTTAACGGAGCGTCAACCGCCGGACTCAACCGCCGAACTCATCGGTCGGACGGTGCGGAGC
>JAKZXM010000279.1:0-3518 GCA_047514975.1 Rhodospirillales bacterium | reverse complement strand
ATCGCGTGCTCCAACCGGGCGTGCTTCATGCATCCGCAATCCACCGGCCCCGGTTCGGCGCCCTCACCAGCCTCGCTCCTTGAGCGCGTCTTCCGGGCGTGCGGCTCGAGGTCCGGCCTCTCACCACCGCAGTCTACGCGGCGGCCAATTTCCGGGGCTTCCGGCTGGCCCGCAAGACCGCCGGGGAGTATGCCGAGGTGCGGGCCGCGGGCGGCGACGTCTTTGGGGTTCCGGACCTCTTCGACGCCTTTGCATTTGCTGGAAGTAGAAAGAGCAGCCGCGCCGGTCGCCCGGTAGGGCTGCCCCAAATCTTCATTCCTTCGAACCCCGAAGGGCCCCTGGGAAATCCGATTTAGATCCGATCGTGTCGGCTTACCTTTCGGTCCGTCGTCACGGCTGGATCCACGCAAACCTTATTCACTTTTGTTGCCGCTGGACAACCGAGATTCGATTCACAGCCTTGTGGATCCCGAGGATAAGTCTGGCGTTCGAAGCAGGGGTCGATCCCGAACCGTTTTCCGACATGCTTCGGCTCATTTGGTCGCTTCCCTCGAAGGGGCGATTCCAGTTGCGAGGCCCGCTCCTAAGCGCATAACGGTCGGCTAAAACAAGCACGACGTATGGCCGGGTGTGGCTCTGAGCCGACATTCCAGACCACGTCGCCGCCTGGCCTCGGAGGCTGTATCGCCCCGCTTCGAGGGCGAGCCTACGCTGTCGAGTGGGTAGCGATGGCCCACCAACTTTCTGCCCGTAGACTCCCTCATGGGCGTCGGACGGCCGCATCCTCGTCTCTTCGCTCATGGGCGGTGAGGGGGGCGCGACGGTGCTCTGGCAGCGCGGGTTCGGCGCGGCTTCCGGCGTCAGCACGGTCGGGACGGAAGGGGGGCCGGCGAGCCTGCCGGCAGGCTTCATTCTTCGCGCCGGCGAGGACGCCATCGTCGCCGAGGTGAGTTTCGACTACCGCCCCGCATTTTTCGATCGCGTGCTCCAACCGGGCGTGCTTCATGCATCCGCAATCCACCGGCCCCGGTTCGGCGCCCTCACCAGCCTCGCTCCTTGAGCGCGTCTTCCGGGCGCACCCGAGCGGATCGTGGTCGGCCGCCATCGGGTGAGGGTGGTTCCGCTACAACGGATAATGGCCTATCGCGAGAGCCGAAGCTCGGAGAGGTGATCGGCGACCTCGCGGAAGATTCGTTCCAGCGTCGCCGCGTCGGGCGCATAGTTGTAGAAGGGTGAATCCGGTCCGCTGGCCACGTCCTTGAGAAGCGCCTGAAGCGCGGTTCCGTCGTTGGCGAACTGGATCACGTAGATGATCACGCCGTCGGCCTTGACGTTATCGGCGAGCAGACGAAGCCGCGCGTCCATGCCCGGCCGGCCCGCATTGCCGTATCCGAAGACGGTCCGGTATCCGTCTCCGGAACCCGCGAAATTCTCGCCGTCGGTCAACAGCACGATCGCCTGCTGGCGGTCGTAGCCGGGATCCGCCAAGGCCTCGGTGAAAGGCGCGTCCGGCTTCAGCACACGCCAGGCCCATCCCAGTCCGGCGGCGATATTGGTGGTGCCGCCGGGCTCGGTCAGGGCCGCGACCGCGTCGAGAATGGTCTGCTTTTGGTTCTGAAGCGGCGTAATTCCGTGCCCAAGACAGGGCGTGCATTCGCGGTTGTCCACGGCCAGCGCACACCGGGGCCGGCCGGAAACCGGCTCTCCTTCGGGGCCGACCGGCTGCCACGCGGGCCAGTCGGCGCCGGCGGTGGCGACGGGTCCGAGCAGCGTGTCGGCGTCGGTGGCAGCCTCGCCGTCGTCGAGGAAGCGGTTGAAGACGCATCCGCGCCACGCGGGCGGCGGTGGGGCCAGCATGGTCACCGGCGAGGTGTTGGCGAGGTAGACCTCCGACTGGGCGGCCCCGGTCTCGAGATTGATGAAACCGGGAACGGGCTCGGTGACGGTGGCCGCCGGATCGAAGATCGCGCCGTCCCGGCCGACGTTCACCTTTCCGTTCCACGGAACGAGCCCGATGTTCAGGCGATCCTTGACCGCCTCGTCGCCGAACAGAATGTCGACCAAGGTGGCGGCGGCGGTGCGGGCCGCCTGGATGCGGCTGCCGCCGTCCGGCGCCGAGCGGCTCATCGAGCCCGACATGTCGATGGCGAGCACCGCGTCCAGGGCGTCGATTTGCCTCGTCACCTCGGCCGACGATGCGACCGTCACCGTCTCGAATCCGAACAGGTGCATGAACGTCGTGTCCAGGGTGGCGCTGGCCTCAAGGGTAATCGTGCCGGCGTCCGCATCGACCGTGATGGTCGGCCCCGTGACCGATGCGCCAAGCGATCCGGGGGGAAAGTTCGCGCCGAAAAACATGCGGATGTCGTCGTCGCGGGTCGCGGTGAGGAACCCCCGGCCGCCGGCCAGCCCGGCGGCGTCCAGGGCCGAGGACAGGCGCGATTTCACGAGGTACGCCCGCGCCGCGTCGACACCGATGCCCATGAACCCGACCAGGGGAATGATGGCGAAGGCGAGGAACACGGCGATCGCACCGCGCTTATCGAGGGCGAGTTGCACGCTCGGCCGCAGGGTGCGCGCGCCAACGTCTCGTGCCGCTCGAAACCAGGTTCGCATCTCTGATTCCACAGTCCTATTCAATGATATTGCAAGGATAAACGGTATCTGATGCATTTCAATATTTTGATTGCTTGTTATTTACAGACATTCTGTCGCTTTATTTTATATACATTTCATAAAATTTTCTAAAGCACGGGGCCGCGACGCCTCGGCCTCTTTTATCGCCGCCCAAAAACAATTTTATTCAATCTCGCGTTAAAATATCGATAAATATTAGTTGAAGATGTAGGCACTGAATATGCAAATGAATATTTTGACAACACTTCGTTAATATAATATTTACCATACGAGTTTTCTGGAACGTTCTCTCGAAAAGGAGATTGTCATGACGCTTTCGATCCTCAAGAAGCTGCTCGCCGACGAATCGGGGGCCACCGCGATCGAGTACGGGTTGATCGCCGCCCTGGTGTCGGTCGCGGCGATCGCGGCGCTCACCGCCATGGGCGAATCGTTGAACGCGATGTTCACGGCGGTCTCGACTGCGCTTACGACCGCCGTCGCCGGGACCACGAGCGGCGGGGTCTAGGGCGGAAAGGGAGCGCGTCGCCGATGCGGCGCCGCGATCCCCGAGTCCCGTCGTAAACCGGGTCCGAGGGGAACGGTGATGATCTATGAGCTCTTCCTCGATCGATTGGCGGTAACGGGATTCGCCGTGCTTCTCGTTCTCGCCGCATTGTTCGATGCGCGCGAGCTGCGCATTCCCAACCGCGTCTGCCTCGGGATCGTCGCCCTGTTTCCCCTTCACGCCGCCGTCGCAAGTCCGCCCCTTGATTGGGTGGTCGCGGTCGCGATCGCGGCAGCCGTGTTCGCGGTCGGGACCGGGCTTTACGCCTCGGCGCGCCTCGGCGGCGGCGACGTCAAGCTGCTCGCCGCCGCCAGTCTGTGGGCGGGGTGGGAAC
>JAKZXM010000278.1:0-2899 GCA_047514975.1 Rhodospirillales bacterium | reverse complement strand
CCCGAACATATCGGCCTCGCTCGCGCGCATGGACGAGGGGGCGTAGCGCTCGATCGCGCGCCCCACGTCGGCGCGCACCGCGGTCCGCACCCGTCCGTCGCGTATGGCGGCCACCGCGGCGCCAAGCACCTTGACCTCGCGTTCGTACAAAAAGTTTCTGGCCATGCTCGTTACCCTCCCGCGGCGCCACAATAGCATGGCCACGGTTCGTCATTGACCGCGCCGCCGGCTTGGGGGCATAACGCGGCCGGCCGGTCCGACGACCTCGGGGAGCACGTGGAGCGATGAGCGAGACGGCGCGCGAAGCGATGGACTACGACGTCGTCATCGTCGGCGCCGGTCCGGCGGGGCTTTCGGCGGCCATCCGGCTGCGCCAACTGTGCGCGGCGGGCGGGCGCGAGATAAGCGTCTGCGTCATCGAAAAGGGCGCCGCCGTCGGCGATCACATCCTCTCGGGCGCGGTGTTGGAGCCGCGCGCACTCGACGAGCTGGTCCCCGACTGGAAACAGCGCGGAGCCCCGGTACGCACCGCCGTCAGCGCCGAGCGCTTCATGTTCCTGACGCCGGCGAGCGCGATCCGCCTGCCGTCTTTCGCGCTTCCGCCCGAGCTGAAGAACCACGGCAACTACATCATCAGCCTGGGAAACCTATGCCGCTGGCTGGCCACGGAGGCCGAAGCGCTGGGCGTCGATATCTTCCCCGGGTTCGCCGCGGCCGCGGCGCTTTGCGGCGATGACGGGATCGTTCGCGGCGTAATCACCGGCGACAAAGGCTTGGCCCGCGACGGCAGCCGCAAGGCCTCCTTCGAGCCCGGCATCGAGCTCCGCGGCAAGTACACGCTGTTTGCCGAGGGCTGCCGGGGCTCGGTATCGAAGACCCTCGGCGCGCGCTTCGACCTTGGCGCCGGCGCCGACCCGCAGACCTACGGCATCGGCATAAAAGAGCTGTGGAGGGTCGATGCCGCCCGCCACCGCCCGGGACTGGTGGTGCACACCGCGGGCTGGCCGATGGGCATGCAAACCTACGGCGGCTCATTCCTCTATCACCTCGAGGACCGCCAGGTCGCCGTCGGTTTCGTCGTCGCCCTCGACTACCAAAACCCGCACCTCAGCCCGTTCGAAGAGTTTCAGCGTTTCAAGACCCACCCCGACATCCGCCCGACATTCGAGGGCGGCGAGCGATTGGCCTACGGCGCGCGCGCTATCAACGAGGGCGGCTTTCAGTCGATCCCCAAGCTCGTCTTTCCGGGCGGTGCGCTGATCGGCTGTGCCGGCGGCTTCTTGAACGTGGCCAAGATCAAGGGCACCCACACGGCGATGAAGTCGGGCATGCTCGCCGCCGAGGCCGCCTTCGCCGCGATCGCCGAAGACCGCGGCGGCGACGAGCTGACCGCCTACCCGCGCGCGCTCGAGCAATCCTGGGTGTTCGACGAGCTGCGGCGCGCGCGCAATTTCCGGCCCGGATTTCGCCGTGGGCTTATCGCCGGTACGCTCAACGGCGTCCTCGAGCTGGTGGCGTTGCGCGGCCGTTCCCCATGGACGTTGCATCACGGCGCGGACCACGCCCGGCTCAAGCCCGCCGCCGAGTGTCGCCGCATCGCCTATCCAAAGCCCGACGGCGCGATCTCGTTCGACCGCACCTCATCGGTCTATCTCGCCAACACCAGCCACGACGAGGACCAGCCGGTGCATCTCCGGCTAAAGCGTCCCGAAGTCGCGATCGAACACAACCTGGCGCTCTACGATGCGCCCGAGCAGCGTTATTGCCCGGCCGGCGTTTACGAGATCGTCGAGGACCAGGGATCGCCGCCCAGGCTACAGATCAACGCCGCGAATTGCGTCCACTGCAAGACGTGCGACATCAAGGACCCGACCCAGAACATCGATTGGGTCACGCCGGAGGGAGGCTCGGGGCCAAACTATCCGAACATGTGACGCGGCCGGACGGCCCGACACCCATTCGTTATTCGAATTGATTGCGCCGCGACGACAATTTAGCGGCCTTGCCGATGAACCAGCGCCGCTGACACGGAGGCCCCATCCGATATATCCTGTCGGCTGGTGCGGTTCGTCCGGCGATGGGGGCGCGATGTCTACTCAAGCTCGGCGGTGGTTGCGGGGAGCCCGGCGGGGCGCGTGCGCCGCGTTCGCCGCCCTTGCGCTAGCCGGATGCACCGGCGCCTCGGAGAACTCGGTCCGCACCAGCGATGCGGATTCGCCGGCATCGTCTGGATACGTGGAGATCGGCCAGGGCGGGCGCGCGGCCTCGGCCCTTGGCACCTTCGTCGCCGCGCGCCAGGCAAGGCGGGACGGCGATTTCTCGGCGGCGGCGGATTACTACGAGACCGCGCTCAAGTTCGATTCGGAAAATCTCGATTTGCTCGGCCCGGCTTTTCGCGTCGTCCTCGCCGATGGGCGAATGGATCGCGCGATAAAGCTGGCCGGCCGGCTGACCCGAATCGAACCCGGCCACGGTCTCGGGCGCTTGGTGCGGGCCATGAATCGGGCGGCGTCGCGCGATTACCGCGGCGCCCGGCGCGAGCTCCGCAAGGCCGACGAGAGGGGCGTCAATCCGCTCGTCGGGCCGCTGGTAGAGGCGTGGATTCTGGCCGGCCTGAAGGAGCGGGAGAAGGCCGAGGAGATTCTTCGGGCGCTCGGCGAAAACACCGCGCTGAGCGCCTTCGCCGTCTATCACCGAGCGCTCGTCAACGACGTTCTGGGCGACGAGGCCGCCGCCGACGAGGCGTACCGCGAGACGATCGAGATCACAGGGGGCGAATCGGTTCGCCCGATCGAGGCGAGGGCTAGCTTCCTCGCCCGGTCGGACCGCGCGGGCGAGGCCGCGGAACTCTACCGCGGCTATCTGGCGCTGGCTCCCGGCGATCTCTTGATCGAGGAAG
>JAKZXM010000277.1:0-2710 GCA_047514975.1 Rhodospirillales bacterium | reverse complement strand
CATATAGTGGGTGTGGGTTACAACCGGATAGGCACGGTTAATTCTATGAAGCCATCAATGCGTGTTTCAATCCCAAACGATTAAAATTAATCTAATTTACGTAATTTTGGGTGCGCGGACGCGTTCGGGGACCCTTACCGCCCACGCGCCGGCCCGCCGTCCGGCGTCCAGACGAACAGGAAACCTGGCTCCTCTTCCTCGGGGATCACCAGCTCGGCGGCGCAGACGAAACCGCGCGCCCCATAGAAGGCCTGGGCCGGGGTATTGTCCGCGAATACGTAAAGCTCGAGCCCTTCGGGGCTTAGCCGCTTGGCCTTGGCGAGCAGCCTATCCCCGATTCCCCGGCGCTGGTGGCCGGGGCCGACGTAGAGGTATTCCACGTGGCAGCCGGCCAGGGCCAGGAACGCGGCGATCACGGGGCCGCGCACGGCGATCCACACGTCGAACTGGGTGAAGATGGTCTCCGCCATCCAACGATTGGTCTCGTCGACGGTTCGGATTTCGGGCAGGTACGCCATCGAGTGCCGGCGCGTCTCGAGGAAGAGCGCCGCCACCGTATCCGCGTCGCGCGCGCGCGCGCGCCTGATCCGTACATCGCCCATGGCCCCACCGGCGCCATTAGCACACGCCCGGCACACCCGATTCAAGCCCCCACGGGCGTGGGCGCGGTTCACGCCCCCGAAGGCGGCCAGGCAGGGCCCGCGTCCTTCGCCCTTGACGCGCTTCGGGTGATACACTCGGCCGATGACCGCGCCCCCAGCGCTTGCCATCGCAACCGCGGCCGCGATGCTTGGCGCCGCCGCCGCCGGCCCGGCTTCTGCGGACGAGGCGCCGATCACCGGATCGGCGACGGTGATCGAAGGCGACGTGCTCGAGGTCGCGGGCGCCCGATTTCGCCTGTTCGGGATCGACGCGCCCGAGCTCGACCAGCGCTGCGAGTGGCCCAAGGCCGGCGCGATCGCCTGCGGCGATATCGCGTGCACGGCGCTGATGGATTTGACCGCCGGCGCCGTCGTGACGTGCCGGGCGAAGGCGCGCGCCCCTTCGGGCGAGGTGAGCGCCGTCTGCTTCACCGGCCAGACCGATCTCGGTTGGAACATGGTCCATACCGGTTGGGCGCTCGCGGCCCGCGACGTCACCGACGCTTACGTCGCCAAGGAAGCGGAAGCCCGCCGCGGCCGCCGCGGGCTGTGGCGGGGCGCGTTCGTCCCGCCGTGGATCTGGCGCGAGCGAAAGGAGCGCGCCTTCGCGGGCGAACCGGCGGCGCGGCCCGAGGCCTGTGTCCTGGGCGTCGTCGAGGCCGGCGTCGAATGCCTGGGCTTCCGCGCCACAGACGGCCGGCTGTTCGCGCTGCCCGCGGCACCCGACGGCTCGTCGCGGGAACGCGCGCGTGCATCTGCGGGACGCCGGCCGAGCTTTCGTTCTGCATGCGCGGAACGCCGCTTAGCGCCGGCCGGATCGCGGACGCACAGGCCTGCGTAGCGGCGAGCCGTTGACGGGCTCCATGGCATCGTCCACTCACGTGGAATCGCTCCAGCCCGCACCCGCGCCCGGCCGCCCACGGAATGGTACACTTGGGGCGGCCGGACGGGGATGCGGGCTGGATCCGAATAAACGGATAAGGCGCTAGTAAGGGAGCAGACCAGAGCCGAGGGCCCCGCCGTCACATACCGCCGCCCGATTCGCCGCCGCCTTCGCCCGAATCCGCCTCCGCCGCCACTTCGAACACGGCCGACAGCGCGCGCGCCCGCGTCGGACGCGTCTAAGATGGCGTAGACGGCCTGGCTGTCCTCGGTCCCGAGCTGAAGACCCGCGAGCGGGACGGGTCGCGTGCCGGCGGCGAGGCGCGCGGCCACGCCGGTGAAGGTGACCAATGCATCGGGCGCGTACGCCCGCTCGCTTCGAAGCTCGGCGGCCCGGATCAGCCACCCTTGGGTCATCTCGCCGTCGTCGACGGTGCGATCGCCGTCGAAGTCGTACGCCGCGAGCCACGCCGCCGCATCCGGAAGCCCCGCGACGGCGATCCGGCCAAGGGGCAACGGCGGGTCGTACCATGCCGTCTGCGGCAGCGGTTCGACCACGCGCCCATATGGTGTGAGGCGGCCGCCGCCGTCGTCGATCAGGAGATCGCGGATCGAGACCGTGTCGTAGGTAACGAGTGCCGCGCAGCCGCCGAGCGCCGAAATGGCGACGAACGCCGGAAGTGCGGCGAAAGCCCGGCCGGCCCGTCACGTAGCGACGTGGCGACGCCGACACCGCATGCTTCGGGTGGTCCCTCCTGGAAGCCCGGCCGAAGCCTGGGGAACGCGGAACGCGGATGGTCCCCCGAAAGGCGGGCGAACGCCACCCGTGGGCCCGCGCGCGAGGCGCTTCACCCCGCGCCCCGGCCCCTCGGCGCGCCGAGGGGCCGGGGCGGCCCCCGTGACATTCGCCCCCCCAGAGACGACAATGCCCGAAGCGCCCGGCGCGCAAACCGCAAGCAGGCCCGCCCATGGATATCGAACGCAAGCTCTCCGAACTCGGCCTCGAGCTTCCCGACATCGAGGCGATGTATCGTTCCAATCCCACCGGCGCGCGTTTCCATTCCCACCTCGCCCACGGCAACGTCCTTTACACCTCGGGCTCGGTGGCGATCAGGGGCGGGACCCGCTACATGACCGGTGTGTTGGGTGCCGATCTCAGCATCGAGCAGGGTTACGAGGCGGCGCGC
>JAKZXM010000276.1:0-2708 GCA_047514975.1 Rhodospirillales bacterium | reverse complement strand
TACCCGGCCCGGGTCGGCCCGCGCAAGCGCCCGCGCACCGTCTGCTCTCCCATGCTGGCAATCCGAAAACGCCGTGAGATCATGGCCTGGGGAACGCCGGGCGCGGACGTGATCCCCCAGGCCCAAACCCAGGTGTTCCTGAACAACCAGCTCTGGGGCCTGGAGCCGCAAGAGGCGGTCGAGGCGCCGCGGTTCGCGTCCTACAGCTTCCCCCAGTCCTACTGGCCGCACAGCCACGAGCCCGGGGTTTTGCGCGTCGAGGACACGATTGCGGCGGACGTGGGCGACGAGCTCCAGCGCCGCGGCCACAACGTGGTGTGGTGGCCGAGCCGGCACTGGCTAGTGGGCTCGGTGAGCTGCGTCAAGAACGAGCTCGACAAAGGCCTCGTCAAAGGCGGCTCGGACCACCGCCGCGGCGCCTACGTGCTGGGGTGGTAGAGGGGAGCCCGCGCCCGCTACTCGTCGAAAGTCGCCGGGAACCAGTTCTCGCCACGCCCGGCCGCCGTCAGGTCGAAGACGTTCCACAAGGGCCACAGCGTTTCCACGCGGCGGGTGCGCATCCGCAAAGCACACCCGTCCCCTCAAGCCGCCGGGGACAATCTCTCGACCTTGATCTCGTCGGCACGCTTCATGGCTTGCGCGAGGTCGTAGGCGGCCTGAAGGCGCAACCACGCCTCGGCGCCGCCGCCGAAGGCCTTGTCGAGCCGGATCGCCATCTCCGGCGAAATGCCGGCGTGGCAGTTCACGATATCGGAAAGCTGCTTGCGGCTGATACCAAGCCGCCTCGCGGCCCCGGTCACGTTGAACCCCAGGGGTTCCAGGCAGTCATGCCGGACGGAAAGCCCTGGGTGTGGAGGGTTATTCATCGGCATCGTTCCATCCTCCTAATGATAGTCGATCAAATCCACATCGCTGGCGTGGCCGCCCGCGAAGCGAAAGATGACGCGCCAGTTGCCGGACACCGTGACCGACCAAAAGCCCGCAAGATCACCTTTGAGCCGGTGCAGCCGGAATCCGGGCAGGCCCATGTCGCCCGCTTCTGACGCCTCTTCGAGGCGGGCGAGTATGCGTTCGATCTTGTCCGCATGGTCCGCTTGTACCTTCCGCCGGTCCCCATTCTCGAAAAGGAGCTTGAGACCCTTGTGGCGGAAGCTCTGGATCATATGTTATGTGCAACCACTCACCTATCACCATTCAAGGGTTGCTCGCAGATTTTTCTCGCCGCTGGTCTCCCTCGAAGGATACGGCGCGGGAGCAGGCTTCCCATGGCGACTTGGGTTGTTCGCCTCGCCGGGTGCGCTGATCGAATAATCACCTGGCGGACAGCCACGCCGAATTCCCGTCCACTACTCGTACGACGTGGCCGGAAACCAATCCTCGCCGCGCCCGGCGGCCGTCAGGTCGAAGACGTTCCACAACGGCCAAAGAAGATCGACGTGGCGGTTGTGCTGGCCGTCCTCGGTCGGGCCGTAGAGGAGCTCGGTGCCATAGGCGTGGAAGATACCCTCGGGCGTCCGGCGAAAGACGTTGAGCGGCGGGATTTGGTCGCCGTCCGGGGTTTCCGCGAAGTAGTCCGCGTTGTAGGTGGTGCCGCCCGACGATAGCATCCGCAGGTTCCGCCAGCCGCGCGAGCGCGCCCAGTCGCGGATCGTGCCGATCGGCGCCTTCGCCACCACCGCGAGGTTCACGCGCTCGGCGATGTGGGGCGCGTTGCCGTTCAGGCTGTCGAGCATCGCCGTGCACATGGGGCAGGCCGCGCCGCCCGGCGCATACATGAAGCTGTAAACCGCGAGGTAGTCCTTACCGCCGTGGAACAGCTGCAAAAGTGTGGTTTTTCTTTCGGTTGTTGTGTCGGCGAGGTCGTCGCCGCCCTCGGTGAAGACGTAGTCGTCCTTTAGTGCGCCTCCGAGCGGGAGCGCGCGGCGCATGGCGGCGACCTCTTCGATGCGGCGGCGAAGCTCGATTTCGGCGGCGAGCAGCGCATCGCGCGCCTCGCGATAGCGGCCCTGCTCGCCCGGATAGCTGCGATCGTGAAACTGTCCCATGGTGCAATCCCTCCGCAAACGTCCGTTCCCACCATGGGAACGATGGCCGACCACCGCCGCCGGCGCAAGGTGAATGCGCGACCGCCCGTCCGTCCGATGGCCGCCGCGTGCGAGGCCGCGCAAAACATGATCGGCGACGCGGGTTGAACTCGTCGAAGACTAGTCATATAACTAGTCTGATGGATTTGTGGGAGTGAGGCGATGCACACGTGGCAGGTACAGGACGCAAAGGCGCGTTTCAGCGAGGTCCTGAATGCGAGCGTCAGCGAGGGACCGCAGGTGATCACGCGACGCGGTGTCGAAACGGCGGTGCTGGTCGCGATCGAGGAATGGCGGCGATTGCAGGCGGCCGCGCGGCCAACCCTCAAGGAACTTCTGCTGGCCGAAACGCCGAGGGCCGACATTCCGGTGCCCGCGCGTGGCCGATTGCGCCGCCGGCCGCTGGGCCGCGATCGCTGAGCCCATGTATCTGGTTGATACCAACGTCGTATCCGAGTTGCGGCGGCGCCGTCCGCATCGGACCGTGGTGGCGTGGCTCGAGGACGTTTCCGATGAGCAACTGCATCTCTCGGCGCTCACCCTCGGCGAGCTCCAGGCCGGCGTCGAGGCCGTCCGCGGCCGCGATCCGGAGAAGGCGGCCGAGATCGAATCGTGGATCGATCG
>JAKZXM010000275.1:0-2756 GCA_047514975.1 Rhodospirillales bacterium | reverse complement strand
CGTGGCCGAACAGCACCGCGTCGTCCGCTTCCAGGCGCGCGATCTGGAATCCCTGGCCGGCGCCCGGCCCACGGTCATCTACGACCGCCTTCCCGACAAGCGCTGGCATGGCTGGCGCTACGCCGCGCTCGGCCCCGACGGCGGCCTTTACGTCGCCGTCGGGGCGCCGTGCAACATCTGCCAGCCCACCGGGCTCGAGGGGACGATCCTGCGGTTCGACCCCGGCGGCGGCGGCGAGCCCCGAATCTTCGCCCGCGGGGTGCGCAATTCGGTCGGCATGGACTTCCACCCCAAGACCGGAGAGCTCTTCTTCACGGACAACGGCGCCGACTACATGGGCGACGACGTGCCCCCCGACGAGCTCAACCACGCGCCTCGCGCGGGGATGCACTTCGGGTTCCCCTTTTACGGCGGCGGCGACGCGGCCACGGATTTCTTGCGCCGCGGCGGGCCGCCGTTGCCGGTGGTCATGCCGGCGGTACGGTTCGGGGCGCATGTGGCCGCGCTTGGCATGCACTTCTACCGCGGCGCCATGTTTCCGCCCCAATACCGGGGCGACGCCTTCGTTGCCCAGCACGGGTCTTGGAATCGGACCATCCCCGACGGCTACCGGATCGCCCGGGTGCGCTTCGACGAAAACGGCGCCGCCACCTGGACGCCATTCGCCGAGGGCTGGCTCACGCGCGGCCAGGCGTGGGGCCGGCCCGTGGACGTCAACGAGCTTTGGGACGGCTCGCTGCTGATCTCCGACGACCGCGCCGGCGTCGTCTACCGGATCGCCCACGGGACGTGAGGCGCGGTTGCCCGATCAGCGCTCGCCCATGGGCGCGGGCGCGACCGCCAGATTGTCGATGAGCCGGGTCGTCCCGAGCCGGGCGGCGGCGAGCACGCGGGCCAACCGCGCCGGAGTGTCGGGCGGACCCAAGGTCTCGGCGTCGCGCACCGCGACGTAGTCGACGCTCGTGAAACCCGATTCCAGCAATGTCCGGCGGGCGTCCGCGCAAGCCCTGTCCACATCGCCGCCGCCCGCGACCGTTCGCGCGACCGAGGTGATCGCGCCAAAGAGCCGGGGCGCGCGTTCGCGTTCGCCGGGCGTGAGGTACGCGTTGCGGGACGCGGCCGCGAGGCCGTCCGCTTCGCGCACCGTGGGTGCGGCCTCGATCGCCACGGGGATGTCGAGGTCCGCGACCAGGCGCCGGATCACGACAAGCTGCTGGTAATCCTTTTCGCCGAAAAAGGCGGTGTCCGGCAGCGCCTTCATGAGAAGCTTGGTCACCACCGTGGCGATGCCCTCGAAGAAGCCGGGCCGGAACGCGCCCTCTAAGTCGTCTCCCAGCGTGCCGACCGTCACCCTGGTCGCGAAACCGGGCCCATAGACGTCGCCCACGTCGGGAGCGTAAAGGGCGTCCACGCCCTCGTCCTCGAGCAGACGGGCGTCGGCCGCCTCGTCGCGGGGGTAGCGCTCGAGGTCCTCGCCGGGCGCGAACTGCGCCGGGTTGACGAAGAGCGTCACGCAGGTGCGGGCGTTCGCCGCGCGGCAAAGGCGCACCAAAGAGAGGTGCCCTTCGTGCAACGCGCCCATGGTCGGGACCAGGCCGACGCTTTCGCCCGCGTATCGCCATTCGCGGACCCGCGCGCGCAGGCCTTCGGTGGTTCTGAGGATGGGAAGCGCCATGGCCCCGGCCGCCGGACGGCGACGCGCGTCAGGCAGAGGCGGCCTTGGGGACCTTGGGGCCGAAGAGGTTCTCCGGCCCGGGGAACCGCCTCGCTCGCACGTCGTCCGCGTAGGTTTCGGCCGCCGTCTCGACCGACGCGCCCAGCTCCGCGTAACGGCGGACGAAGCGCGGCGTGAAGTCGGGAAACAGGCCCATCAGGTCCTCGGTCACCAGGATCTGGCCGTCGCACGCCGGCGACGCCCCGATCCCGATGGTGGGAACCGGAACCTCGTCGGTGATCCGCCGCGCCAACGGCTCGACCGTGCTCTCGATCACCATCGCGAACGCGCCTGCGTCCGAGACTGCCTTGGCGTCGTCCATGATGCGGGCCGCGTCCTCGGGCGCGCGCCCTTGCGCCCGGTAGCCGCCGGCGGTGTGGACCGACTGCGGCATGAGGCCGATGTGTCCCAGAACCGGAATTCCGCGGGCGGTGAGAAATGCGATGGTCTCGGCCATCTCGGCGCCACCCTCGAGCTTTACGCCGGCGCAGCCCGATTCCGCCATGACGCGGGCCGCGTTGCGAAACGCGAGCGCCGGCGTTTCCTGATAGCTGCCGAACGGCATGTCGACGATCACGCACGAGAGCTCCGATCCGCGCACCACCGCGCCGCCGTGGGCGATCATCGTCTCGAGGGTCACGGAAAGCGTGCTGGCATGGCCGTAGATCACCATCGCCAGGGAATCGCCCACCAGCAGAAGATCGACGTGGGAATCCAGAAGCCGCGCCATGGGCGTCGTGTAGGCGGTCAGGCACACCAGCGGAACGCCGCCCTTGCGCCCCCGGATCTCGGGCACGGTCGTCTTGTGTTTCCGATGCAGTCCGTACACGCACCGCTCCATCGAACGGGAATTTTCCGCGGCCGCGGCATTTTCGCTGCACTGCGACATAGGCTCCCGGAGGGCGGATTGCAACCGTTTCACGTCGACCATGAAACACGGCCGAACCCATGCATCAGGTAGGGCTTGGCGAAGCGACTCTCAACCGCCGCCCGGCGCATCCTTGCGGCTCCGGCCCGCGCCGCGGTGGAGCGTTTTCGCCTG
>JAKZXM010000274.1:0-4544 GCA_047514975.1 Rhodospirillales bacterium | reverse complement strand
GACGAAGCCGTCCGGCCAGCGCAGCCGGGACAATGCCGAGCGGCACTGCTCCTCGGCGCCGAAGGCTTCGCGAAACGCCTCGTCGCTCAACCCGCGCACCCGCGATGCAACCTTGAACCCCATATCCGTGACCTCCCTCGTAAGGAACGTACCAAGAACATATGCCTTCCCAAGCGGAGTGTCCCGGATAAGCAGGATATATATTGGCGAAAAATTCGCCAAGAAGCGGCGTCCGGTCTCAAACCGAATCGAGGCGTTCGCACGCCAATCCCGAACCGTCGCCCGTTGACTGGTCCACCCCTTAGTTCTCCTTCTTGCGCGCGAGGTGTCGGCCGCCCCCGAAGCCCTCGAAATGGACGTCGAGTTCGGGGTGGCGCGTTGCCCGCGCGCCTGTCCGCGCCGCAATTTCGCACCGTATCCAAACGGCGTTTTGGTCCGCCCGGCATTTGTGCCACATTCGCGGCCTAGACCAGATCGCGGTCGGTCGAAATCGCCTGTGGCGATCCGCCGACCGCGTGAATCCGCTCTAGTTTCGCGGATTGCCCGGGGATCGCAAGCGTATGGCGGGAAACGCGCGTTCAGGCGGCCGGATCGTCGTCGATTGCCTGCGCCGGCACGGCGTCGAGCACGTTTTCTGCGTTCCCGGCGAAAGCTATCTCGAAATCCTCGACGCCCTCTACGACACCCGCGACGAGATCGCCGTGGTCAGTTGCCGCCACGAGCACGGCGCCGCCAACATGGCCGAGGCCTACGCCAAGCTCACGGGCCGGACCGGCATCTGTCTGGTCACGCGCGGACCCGGTGCGTGCAACGCCGCGATCGGCGTCCATACCGCCTTTCAGGATTCGACGCCGATGGTGCTGATCGTGGGCCAAGTTCCGCGCACGTTCCGCGGACGCGAGGCGTTCCAGGAAGTCGATCATGCCCGCGTCTTCGCGCCGCTCGCGAAGTGGGCGGCCGAGGTGACGCGCGCCGACGAGCTGGCCCACATGCTGGGCCGCGCGTTCCGGGTCGCGCAGTCCGGGCGTCCCGGGCCGGTGGTGCTGGCCGTGCCTGAGGACGTGCTTCGGGAATCGTCGACGGCATCGGATGCGGAACCGCTGGCGATCGATCGTCCCCGGGTGCGCGAATCCGACATGGCGAGGCTGCGCGGGTTGCTCGAAAAGGCCGAGCGGCCCCTGGTCTACGTCGGCGGGGGCGGCTGGACCGAGGCCGCGCGCTCGCACATCCGCGCCTTCGCCGAGGCCAGCAACCTGGCGGTGATGTGCTCGTTCCGTCGTCACGACGTCTTCGACAACGACCATCCGAATTTCGTCGGCGAAATGGGGATCGGGCCGGATCCGCGGCTGGTGACCCGGGTCGCGGACGCGGACCTGATCGTCGCCGTCGGCACGCGGCTGGGCGAGATGACCACCCAAGGATACCGCCTGATGGAATCGCCGGAGCCGCGCCAAACCCTGGTCCACGTGCACCCGGGCGCGGACGAGCTGGGCCGGGTCTTCCACCCGGTGCTCGGCATCTGTGCCGGGCCGGCCGCGTTCGCCGCGGCCGCGGCCGAGCTGGCGCCGGTCGACGACGCGCGTTGGCGCGACTGGACCGAAGACGCGCGCCGCGACTACGAGGACAACGCGACGCCCGCGCCGGGCGCCGGCGCGCTGGATCTTGGCCAGGTCATGCAGGTTCTAAACGAGCGCCTGGCGGCGGATGGGGTCGTCACGGTCGATGCGGGAAACTACAGCGGCTGGGTGCAGCGCTACCTTCGGTTCGGGGCCGGCCAGCGCCTGATCGCGCCCACCAGCGGCGCCATGGGATACGCGGTGCCGGCGGCGGTGGCGGCGAAAATCGCCGAGCCCGAGCGGATGGTGGTGGGGTGCGTCGGCGACGGCGGCTTCGGCATGACCGGCCAAGAGCTGGCCACGGCCGTCCTCCATGGGGCCGCCCCCATCATCTTGATCTTCAACAACTCGATGTACGGCACCATCCGCATGCATCAGGAACGCCGCTATCCCCTTCGAACCATCGCCACCGAGCTTGCCAATCCCGATTTCGCGGCGGTGGCGCGCGCGCACGGCGCCCACGGCGAGGCGGTCGAGCGGACCGCCGACTTCAAGCCCGCGTTCGACCGCGCGCTACGATCGGGGATCGCCGCGGTGATCGAATTGCGCACCGACGCCGAGCAGATCACGACCCGGGCCACCATCACCGAGCTCAGAAAGACGGCGGGCGATGGGCGTTGAGCGCCCCGTCCTTGCGCCGGCCCCATGAGCGAAGCCTCCTCTCGGCCGGCCGCCACCTGGGCCCTGCTCGACGAGCGCGCGGGAAACCGCGCGCAGTGCCTCGGCGTCGCCCGGGCGCTGGGGTTCCCGTTCGAGATCCGCGAACTCGAGTACGCGCGCGCGGCGGCCGTGCCCAACCCCCTTCTCGGGGCCAGCTTCCGTGGCCTGAGCAAAGGCGCGCGCCAGCGGCTCCAGCCGCCGTGGCCCGAGCTGGTGATCGCGGCCGGACGGCGGACGGCGCCCGTGGCCCGCGCGGTTCGGCGCGCGTCCGCCGCTTTCATCGTCCAGATCATGTTTCCGGGCGTCGCCGGATCGGACGATTTCGCGCTGATCGCGGTGCCCCGCCACGACCGGATCCGCGAACGCGCCAATGTGATCCGGATGACCGGGGCGCCGCACGAGCTGACCCGCGCCGGGCTCGAGGAAGCGGCCGGGCGGTGGCGGGCGCGGCTCGAACACTTGCCCCGGCCGCGAATCGCGCTGATCGTGGGCGGCAGCACCCGCCGGCGCGTCTTCTCGTCCGACATGGCCGCGGAACTGGGGGGATTGAGCGCGGCCATGGCCCGGGAATCGGGCGGCTCGCTGATGGTCACCACGTCTCGGCGCACGGGGCGAGCGGCGGCCGCGCTGATCGAGGCCTGCGATGCGCCGCGCCACGTCCACAGGTGGAAGGACGGCGGAGAGAACCCCTACGTCGCCTACCTCGGCTTGGCGGACGCGGTGGTGGTCGGCGGCGATTCGGTCTCCATGTGTTCAGAGGCCTGCGTCTCGCCGGCGCCCGTCTATATTTTCGCCCCGGCGACGCTGATCACGCCCAAGCACGCCCGGTTCCACGCCGAGCTGTTCGAGGGTGGCTACGCGCGGCCGCTTACCGGCAGGCTCGAGCATTGGAGCCACGCGCCGCTTGACGCGGCCGGCGAGGTGGCCGCCGAGATCAAGCGCCGCCTTTCGGCCTGGCGTGCGGCGCGCTGAGGCCCGGTTACCCGCGCGCCCGCTTTCGCGAACCCGCCACATCGCGCATGATGGCCGCCCGTTTATGGATTTCGGAGTTGCACGCCTTGTCCCACCGAACCATCAAGTTGACCGCGCGCCTTTATCGCTACCTGCAGGACGCCTCGCTGCGCGAGCCCGACGTGCTGCGGCGCTTGCGCGAAGAGACCGCGTCCATGCCCATGGGCGGCATGCAGATCTGTCCCGAACAGGGGCAGTTCATGGGGCTTCTGGTGCGCCTGATGGGAGCAAGGACGGCGATCGAGATCGGGACTTTCACCGGCTACAGCGCGCTCAGCGTGGCGCTGGCGTTACCCGACGACGGCGCATTGATCGCGTGCGACCGATCCGACGAATGGACCCGGGTTGCGCGGCGCTACTGGACCGAGGCCGGCGTCGCCGACAAGATCGAGCTTCGCCTGGGCAAGGGGCTGGACTCGCTCGATTCGCTGATCGACGAAGGCCGGACCGGCACCTTCGACTTCGCCTTCATCGACGCCGACAAGAAGAACTACCGGGGCTACTACGAGAGAACGCTCATGCTGTTGCGGGCAGGGGGGCTCCTCGCCGTCGACAACGTCCTTTGGGACGGGAGGGTGGCGGATCCCGGCAACGACGAGGACAGCACCCGCGCCATCCGCGACTTCAACGCCATGGTGCACAAGGACGCGCGCGTCGACGTGAGCCTGATACCCATCGGCGACGGCCTGACGCTGGCGCGCAAACGCGGGTGACGCCTGGGCGACTCAGATCGCCTTGGCGTGGCGGGTCTCGCCCCGGTTCAGGTAGGCGTCGAAGGCGGCCGCGACCAGGCGAACGAACGGACGCCCGTCTTCGGTGACGCGGACCCGCATGTGCTCGCGCGTCGCGATTCCGTCGTCCACCAGGGGCGCGATCGCGGCCAACGCGCCGGCGAGCGAATCGGCGGCGACGCCGTGGCGGCGGCACGCCGCGCCCACGTCCACCTCCATGTCGCACATCAGGCGCTCGATGATCGAGCCGCGCAGCCGGTCGTCGTCGCTGAGCGTGATCCCGCGCGTGACCGCGAATTGGCCGGACGAGACCGCGCGCATGTACGCGGCGATGGGAGCGGCGTTCTGCGCGTAGCCCTGGGGCAACGAGCCGATGGCCGAGGCCCCGAAGCCGAGAAGCGTCGTGGCGGTGTCGGTGGTGTAGCCCTGGAAATTCCGGTGCAGGCATCCGGTCCGCGCGGCGGCGGCGAGGGGATCGGCGGGTTTCGCGAAATGATCGAGGCCAACGGCGACGTAGCCCCTTTCC
>JAKZXM010000273.1:0-4713 GCA_047514975.1 Rhodospirillales bacterium | reverse complement strand
CTATCTCGACGAGTTCGTCTTCCGCTTCAACCGACGCAGAACGCGGCACGCCACCTTCCGCTCCCTGTTCGCCATCGCCATCCGCGCCAAACCTGTCACCTACAACATGTTGGTTGCGCCGGAACAAAGTGCATAAGCGGTCGACGAAATTCTCAACTCAAAGACATCGAACCTCATCCGACAGTCTCCCGAGCATGTATTGCAACCTGATCCAACTCAGGAAATAATGTAAGATGATCTATATTAAAAAGGGCCAATTCTCTTTTAATACGAGCCTTTACTCGCGCTGGCACGATCAGGCGCCAAATGTGGCTCTGATCGCCCACGTCTTCCAAATGAGTCTGGTCACGGTGGGTGATTATGAATACGCCGTGCTGAGCTTGCATGCGCCGAGTGTTGCGAGGTGCAAGAGCGGCAGCAGGAGTTAACCGACTCGAGCGTTCATTCACCAAACTGGTAGGCAAATAGTTGTTTAGGACGGCATCATCGCCGAAGCCCGGGATTTCAGAGGGGTGTAGTGGTCGAATATTAGCAGTCTTATTTAGCTCGATCGGTAGAAGTGCCATACAGCCCCGGGCGAGTCAGGCTCAGCGTGAACGGCAAAATATAGTCCTACCAGCGAACTCTCCGTCCAATCCAGGAGTCTGGTCGGAACGCCATAATGGCGCATCACAAACAACCATTCCCATTCGTTGGCTGGCCGCTCCGGGAGTAGTGCGAGAGCGTTTTGCTTGAACCGTGTAATGAGCGGAGCCTCCGCTGTAATTCCCCCGGGAACGCGGGCAATCGTTGGTTCCAAACCCCAATCGGCTACCTCTTGACCTCGATACCAAATCGGCTATCGAGGCCTTCTGCGAGCATTCAACTCAGAAAGATAATCTGAGACAGAATTAATCCGCCGGTCTTCAAATCTCACGCCGACTCCCCCGTTCCACTTCGATGCATTATCAGATTATGGGCCTTCTACCAAGGTGCACACGATGGAAGGCGCAGACAAGAATCTAAAGGGCAAAAATTGATGTCCGGAATGGGTCAAGAGTGGCGGTGCCGAGGACGGTGCGCCAGGATCTGCTGTTGGGCGCACAGCAGACATAATTCGCTGAAAAGCCGACGTTCCGGGCGTTGGTTCGGCAAAATTCCTAACTGAGACACGACCCGGGCGCGAAGGGGCCGGCCTTGCGGGGATGCGCGCCGAAGCGGGCTATTGCGCGGCCTCCGTGGCCTCGGACCGGTCGTTGGCCCGCCGTTCGAGCTCGTCGGCCTCGGCGTCGCGGCTCATGTCACGCAGCAACGCCGAATAGTTCCGCATCGCCTTGACGACGCTCGGATGGTCGGAGGTGTACGCGCTCTCGACAATTTCGAGGGCGCGCCGGAACATCGGCTCGGCCTTGGCGTGGTCTTCGCGCTTTTTGTGAAGCAGGGCCAAATTACCGAGATCGGTGGCGATTCCCGGGTGATCGGGGCCCAGCGCCGCCTCGTCGATCTCGAGCGCGCGGGCATAGAGCGGCTCGGCCGCATCGAGATCGCCCTGGGCGTAATGGGCGAGGGCGAGATTGTTCAGCGCCGCCGCCACGTCGGCATGGTTGGGGCCGAGCTTCCCTTCGAGGAGCGCAAGGGCGCGTTCGAACGCCGCCAGGGCCGTTTTGTGATCGCCCCCGAGATACGCCGCCGTTCCCTGCTTCTCGAGCTGGGCGGCGAGGAAGTCCTCGTCACCTTCGGGCGCGCCGGCCGCGGCTTGGCCGAAAAGCTCGGCCGCGGCGGCGTACTCAAGCTGGGCCAATTCAAGCTCGCCGGCCAGCGCCCGGGCGACGATCGCCGTGCGCGCGCATCTCTGCGCCGCGGTCCGTCGGTCGCGGCTTTCCTCGGCGCACTTGTCCGCGGCCAGGCATACGAGGTTGACGACGCGGCGGTATTCGCCGTCTTGAAGCGCGTCGCGGGCCTCGGCGAACAGGATGGCGGCCGACGTCTCATCGATTCCGAGCGCCTGCAGCCGGTCCCTGGCGGCATCGAAAGTGGGCTGGAATTCCGCCACCCGGACGTCCATGTCGGCGGCGGGAAGCTGCTTTCGGGAGAGCAACGCCCGGTACTTCTCGCGCGCGTGCGCGCCCCGGTCCATCTCGCTCGGCGGCGCCTCCTTCTTTTTTTTCGGTTGCGGGTCGGCGCCGCTCGCGCGCGGGCGGCGCTTGTGTCCGAGAACCATTCCGACGAGCGCCCCGGCGAGCGCAAAACCCGCGGCCGTAACCGCGAGGTTGAGCCATTCCTCGGGCGTATACAAAGACTGCAGATCGCCGGCGCGAACGCGCCCGAAGACGATCTCCAGTTGGGCGAAGATTCCCCGAATGGTGTTTTGGACGGCGTCTCCCATGACGAGTTTCCCCCAGACCCGGTCATGACCATTGCCTCGGGCAGGGCAATGATTACACGCGCTTGAGGACGAGGCAACCGACGGTGCGACATTGACGGCGGCCCGCACCACACCCATTCTCGGCCCATGTTCACCATCGGCCTTGCCGGCGGGCCGACAGGCTTCGATCCCCTGATCCTGCTCTTGGCCGCGCTCGTGTTCGAGGCGCTGGTAGGGGAAGCGCGCCTCCTCTTCCGCTTCGTGCCCCATCCGGTGCGCCTCATGGGCGGTGCGGTCGGGTTCGCGGACCGCAAGCTGAACCGCGAGGCGCGAAGCGAGATGGATCGCGCCATCCGTGGCGGCATTGTCACCCTGGTCATCGCGGCCGCGTGTTTCGGCGTCGGCTCGGCGGTCGCCTGGCTGAGCCGGGTCCATCCGTGGGGAGCGCTGGTCGAGCTTTTGCTGCTCGTCTCCCTCGTCGCCCAGCGGGGGCTCTACGTTCGGGTCCGCGCCGTCGGCGCGGCGCTGGACGGACAGGGGCTCGAAGGCGGGCGCGCCGCCGTCGCCCACATCGTCGGCCGCGACACCGGTGCGCTCGACGGCCACGGCGTCGCGCGCGCGGCGCTCGAATCCTGCGCCGAGAACTTCTGCGACGGCGTGGTCGCGCCGGTCTTCTGGTACGTGTTGTTCGGCTTTCCGGGCCTGCTCGTCTACAAGGCCGTCAACACCATGGACAGCGTCATCGGCTACCGGACGCCGAGGCACCGGGCGTTCGGTTTCGTCGCCGCGCGCACCGATGACATTCTCAATCTGATCCCGGCGCGGCTCGCCGGTCTGTTCCTCGTGATCGCCGCGGTGTTCGCGCCCACGGCACGGCCGGGCAAGGCGCTGGGTGTGATGCTTCGCGACGCCGGCAAGCACCGCTCGCCCAACGCCGGGTGGACCGAGGGCGCCATGGCCGGCGCGCTCGGCCTCGCCCTTGCCGGTCCGCGCACATATGGGGGCCAATCCGACCCCGATCCGTGGATCGGCGACGGGCGCGCCAAGGCAACCGTCCGCGACATCCGCCGCGGGCTCTACGTCTACGCGGTCGGCTGCCTGATCAATGCCGCCTGGGTCGGGGCGCTGGTGGTGGTCCGCCTGGAGATGGCGGGCTGAGCATTAGAGCATCGTCCACTTTCGTGGAATCGCACCAGCCCGCACCCCGCCCGGCCGCCCACGCAATGGTATGATTGGGGCGGCTGGGCGGGGGTGGGGCTGGTGCCGCTTAAACGGATAATGCTCTAAGCGGCACGGGCGCGAAGCAGTCCCATGGCCGCGTTGAGCTGGCTCATGCGCGCATGGGAGCCGAAGCGGGCGTCGGGGTGGTGGACGGTGGCGAGAAGGCGGAAGCGCGCGCGCACGTCTCGCGCACCGGGCACGCTTTCCGGCGCGAACCCGAGCACGTGAAGGGCGTCCGCGCGGGTCCGCACGCCGTCGGGCAACGGATCGAACGAGAGCGCCGAGATCATGGCGCGAAGGCGCGCATGCTCTTCCGCGATCTCGCCCGCGCCCGCGCCAGCCCGCGCGCCGGCCTCGTCATCTGCGCGGTCCTCGTCCGGGCCGTTCGAGCCGTCGTCTATGCGGACGCGGGCCGCGTCCCGGGAAAGGGCGAGCGCCAGGGCCATGGCGCTTCGCACCAGCGCGACCGGATGTCCGGCTCCGAGGCGCACTTGAATCCTGGGCTTGCGGCGCCATGGGCGTCCCTTGGCCGGGCCCGAGCGCACGATCACCGTCTCGCGTTCGTCCGCCGCCGGCGCGCCGGGATCGGGAAAGGCCTCGATGACGGCACGGGGAACCAGCAGCAGGACCGAGCGCGTCAGGTCCGCGACGTTGACGCCCCGGCGCCTCGCAAGCACCTGGAAAGCATCGCGAAACCGGCTCGCACACGGGATCGTATAGGACCGTTTCGGGGGTAGACGTTCTTGTTCCATTCGCCACCCCTTCGCCCGCCGCCGGCCTCGGCGCATGGGGAACCACGATCACCCCATATGTTGTGGAAAATCCGAGGTGACTAACCATATCTACCACGGAACGGATGGCTTGCCCAGCGCATGCGCCAACTACGAACGTGGACGCAAGCGCTTTATCCGTATAGTCGGCTCCAGCCCGCGCCCTCGCCCGGCCGCCCCAAGAATACCATTTCGTGGGCGGCCGGGCGGGGGCGCGGGCCGGTGCGATTCCACTTAAGTGGATAAAGCGCTAGAGAAGCCCGAGACGGCGGAGTTCCTCGGCCATTTCGCTGGGAAGCGCGTCGACGCCGCCCGACCCGGTATGGCCGTCCGGTGGAGCATCCTCGGGACGCAAGTATCGCCAACCCTGAAAGGGCC
>JAKZXM010000272.1:0-8579 GCA_047514975.1 Rhodospirillales bacterium | reverse complement strand
CTACCCGTTCAACGCCTTCCGCTCATTGCTCGGCATCGCGGGCGACACCTCTGCTCCAACCTATGCCGAGCTTTACTCGGGAGAGTGGCGGCACCCTACATGTAGCGGTCATGGGCGTTAACCGGATAGGCAAGGTTTCATGGTGCTGCCTCCAGTCCGCGTGGGTCTAATTTTAACACGCCCAAAGCGAAACCATATGCCTCTTGGTATTGCCGCTTCTTGGACGGGACGGGGCTCTCGTATACCCCGTACCCATTGCGCCCAAACATATCGCGGCCCAAACATATCGCGGCCTATACATATTGCGAATGTCGCGACTGCTCGCTCTCCACCGCGCCGTCGTGGTGGCGCAGGGCCGGCTCTTTGAACGGGACGCCGGTTTTCCGCCCGCGATGAGCCGCGGGGCTCCGTTATCGTGGCCGCCCTGTTTGTCGGCGACCAAGGCGGCCTGAGCGGCCAGGGTTCGCCGGGGCAGATGACAGCGCTTTGTGCTACCGTCGGGGCCCGTCGATCCCGGTTTTTAGATTTTGGACATTACGGATTCTGGGCTATGCGGCATGCCGGCCCGACGTCGATCGCGATCGTTCTCACGTTATTCGCGCTAGCGGGGCCGAGCCACGCGCTCGATCCGCACGACATCGCCAAAATGCTCGACCCGAGCGTGGTGCGGATCTTCGTCGAGGGACCACAAGGGAAGGGCTCCGGGACCGGCATGGTGATCAACCGCGACGGATATGTCGCTACGAACTTCCACGTCATCGAGGCCCATCTCAAGATGGGCTGGCGGATCCTCGTCGTCGACGCTGGTGGGCAAGACCGGCGCGCGGCGACCCTGGTCGAAGCGTATCCCGGCGAGGATCTGGCGATCGTGCGTGTCGAGGGCCTGGACCGGCCGCCGGTAACCATCTCGTGAAACGCCGAGGACCGGCCGGGCAAGGGCAGGCAGGTGTTCGCGATCGGTTTCCCCGGCGTGGGCGACCGGCTCGGGCCGGTGGACGAGGCCAGCTTCGGGTCCGGCACCGTTAGCCGGCAGTTTTCCGGACCGTGGAGCGCGGATGCCCCGGCTATCCGCATCATTCAGCACACGGCACCGATCAACCCGGGCAACAGCGGCGGCCCGCTCGTCAACGGATGTGGCCACGTGGTCGGGGTCAACTCGCAGCGGGAGGCGCAAATGGTGCTTGGGCCGGGCGGGCTTCCCATCGTCATCGACCCGATCCAGGGCATGTTCTACTCCTCCCACGCCGCGGTTCTCGTGGGCAAGCTGAACGAGCTGGAGATTCCCTTCATCGAGACGACGGAGGCCTGCGAAACGGGCATCGGCGAGTCGGTCGAGAGGCTGTCTCTTTATGTTTCGGTGCTGGCCGGTTTGCTCCTCGTTGCGGGGGTTTTCGTAATCGTGTACCGACCGCGGCCGGTGGTTCAGGTGGTCGTAAACTGCGGCAACTACATCGAACGCTGCGCCGAGGCGGTCGAAAAGGCCATCAAGAGCGCGCGCCACCGCAATGGAAGCGACGTGTAGACGGCGAAGTCCTCTCAATCATTCACAGGGTCGTGAACCCAATATCACAAGTGATGACGTTTTCGTTATGTGTGACGGACACCACACTTAAAGGAAGAACGCTCCTTCATTGTTCGACCCGATCGGCCGCGCCTTTTCCGTTGTTTCGCATGGAGTGGCCTGGGATGGGAACGATCCCTTGACCGCAAACGATAGGAGCAAACCATGACGTACACATTGACGAGGCACGAGACCCCGAAGGCCGCCATGCTCAAGGTCTTTGGCGCAACCGCGTTGGCTTTCCTGGTGCTGCTTGGCGTCGCGCCATCAGCCTCGGCTCAGACCGCGCTGCAGTGTACGACCGCTTCCCATGCGATCCAATCCTCCGATCAAGCCGGAAAGCAACTTCGTCTGAAGCATACCTATGACGATATCGATACCGTCACAGAGGTTCTTATGACGGTTGGCCTCGAGTCGCATGTGGTCCATGCCGACATCGTCCAGGTATTCGATATTGCGCCTGACAACTACATGATCATGGCTTCGATACAGGGCTGTCACGTTGGTCATGTCTTCGCCGACGAGTCGATCGTCAGCGCCGCTGCGACAATTGCGATGGCTGCGCGGGGCATCGCGTCGTGAACGGGACCGTCGACGCCGAATCGCTCAACCGGTAGGTTGGCCGCGGTGCCGCGACGAATCCGCGGCGAGCAATTCCAAGACCACTTCCCGCATGGGAATGAAGCCCGTCCTCAGGCGGGCTTTTTCTTTGCCGATATCATACTTCCCCTACCCGGGCCGGTTCCCGTGCCGGTGATCTAGCCCTCCGACGGCGGCGTGCAGCCTTCGGGCGCGAGCGCCTCGGTGTGTTCGGCCAGAAGATCGGTGACGATCCGGCGGCACGCGGCCGGGCGGTCGACCAGGCGCACGTGGACGTGGCTCGCGCCCTTCTTGCCCAGGCAGGCATCGGTCCCGGCCTTGCGGATCATCTCGGCGATGAAGCCGTGCGCGATCAGGATCGACTTCCATTCTCCCCGCGCCTCATGCGCGAAGATGCACACGCCGCGGTCTGCGCGGCCGTAACGCTCGCACGGCAGCGCATGGACGCGGAACTCGTAGTCGCGGCCTCCGATTCCGGGCCACATGATGGTTTCGAAGTCCATGTTTCATCTTCCCTTCCCACTCGCGCAGGCGTTCTATCACAGCTTTCGCGCCGGGGCAGCGACCATGCGGCGATCGGGCGGCTCGGCCGCAAGTTGAGGTGAACCATGGCGAAGTCCGAAACAGACGGCGCCATCACGTACTTCGACGGCGCATGGGTCGAGGGAAGTCCCTTCGTCGCCCGGGCCGACAGCCACGCACTTTGGATGGCGTCGACCGTGTTCGACGGCGCCCGCGCCTTCGACGGCGTCGCCCCCGATCTGGATCGCCATTGCGCGCGCGTGATCGAATCGGCCACGGCCATGGGGTTGCGCCCGACGCAGACGGCGGCCGAGATCGAGGCGTTTGCGTGGGAGGGGATAAGGCGCTTTCCGCCCGCGACCGGGCTCTACATCTGTCCGATGTTCTTCGCCGAGAGCGGCTTCATCGTGCCCGACCCCGAAAGCACCCGATTCGCGCTGGCCATTTACGCGTCGCCGTTGCCCGCGGGCGAGGGCTTCAGCGCGTGTCTGTCCAGCTTCCGCCGGCCGGCCCCCGACATGGCGCTGACCAACGCCAAGGCCGCGTGCCTCTACCCCAACGTCGCGCGTGCGCTCAGCCAGGCGCGCGAGAAGGGTTTCGATTCGGCCGTCGTGCTCGATCCCGAGCGCAACGTCGCCGAGTTCGCGTTCATGAACCTGTTCGCCGTCAAGGGCGGCGTGGTGTCGACGCCCGCCGCCAACGGAACATTCCTCAACGGGATCACGCGCCGGCGGGTCGTCGGGCTGTTGCGCGACGCCGGTATTCCCGTGGCCGAGCGCTCGATCGCCTTCGCCGAACTGCTGGAGGCGGACGAGCTGTTCTGCACCGGCAACTACGCCAAGGTGGCGCCGTGCAGGCGTCTCGAGGACCGCGACTATCCCGCCGGTCCCGTCTTCGAAAGCGCGCTCTCTCTCTATTTCGACTTCGCCCGCGGCGGCTGATCGGCGGCCGCCTCGGGCCGCCTCAGGACCCCAAGTCCTCGCCCGCGAGCGCCCAGCGGACGAGCGTCACCGTCTCCGCGATCCCGTAAAGGGCGATGAACGAGCCCATGCGCGGACCCTGCGGCTGGCCCAGCAATATCTCGTAGAGCGCCCGGAACCAAGCCTTCAGATCGGCGAAGGGATGGCGCTTGCCAACTTCGTAGACCTCGGTCTGGATCGCCTCGGCGTCGGCGTCCGCGGGTAAGCCTTCGAGCACCCGGGCAAGATCGTCGAGCGCGCCGGCCTCCATCTCGGTGGGCGCACGATAGCGTTGCGAGGGCTTGACGAAGTCGCGGTAATAGTTGATCGCGCGCTCCACCAGCACGTCGATCATCGGCGCGTTCTCAGGCGCGAGGCCGGGCCGCGTGCGCGCGACGAAGTGCCACAGAACCGCCTTGTCCTCGGTATGGCAGACGGTGGCGAGGTTCAAGAGCACGTTGTAGGTGATCCCACCTTGCGGGTCGGGGGGCGTGCCGGCGTGGATGTGCCAGACCGGGTTGTCCAGGCGCCGGCGTTCGTCCTCGCCGGCGGCGCGCGCCAGCGCCGTCAGGTAATCGTCGACGCCGCGGGGGATCACGTCGAAATAGAGGCGCTTGGCGGCCTTCGGCTTCTGGTACATGAAGTACGCCAGGCTCTCGGGCGGGCCGTAGCGCAGCCATTCGTCGATGGTGAGCCCGTTGCCCCTGGATTTCGATATCTTCTCGCCGTTCTCGTCGAGGAACAGCTCGTAGGTGAAGCCGGCGGGCGGCGTCGCCCCGAGGATCCGGCAGATGCGGCCCGAAAGCCGGACCGAATCGATCAGGTCCTTGCCCGACATCTCGTAATCGACCCCCAGCGCGGCCCAGCGCATGGCCCAGTCGACCCGCCACTGCAACTTGCAGTTCCCCCCGGTGACGAGGGTTTCGAACGGCTCTCCGGTCTCGTCGCGAAATACGACGGTCCCGCTTTCGGGCCGCACCTCCTCTGCCCGAACTGCCAACACTCTCCCCGAGACCGGGCTCAGGGGAAGGAACGGGCAGTAAGTTTTCCGGCGCTCGTCACGCAACGTCGGCAAGACGACGTCCATCACGTCGTCGTAGTGGCGAAGCACCTCGAGAAGCGCCTCGTCGAACCCGCCGCTCCGGTAACATTCGGTGGCGCTTTGGAATTCGTAGTCGAAACCGAACGTATCCAGGAATTGTCTCAGCCGGGCGTTGTTGTGGTGGCCGAAGCTCTCGTGGGTGCCGAACGGGTCCGGGATCGACGTCAACGGAACGCCGCCGAGATCCCCGGTCTGTGCGTATTCCGCCAGCATCTCGGCGTTGGGAACATTGTCCGGCACCCGGCGCAGGCCGTCCATGTCGTCGGAGAACGCGAAAAGCCGCGTCGGCATCTCAGAGATCAGCGAGAACGCGTGGCGCACCATGGAAGTTCGCGCCACTTCGGCGAAGGTGCCGATGTGGGGAAGCCCGGACGGCCCGTATCCGGTCTCGAACAGCGCGTAGCCCTTATGGGCCGCCGAATCGAGCGACTTCGACTTGCCGAGGCGCTCGAGCAACGCGCGCGCCTCGACAAACGGCCAGGCGCCGCTGTTAAGGGCATATTCGCGGGCCTCAGTCATGGCGTACCGGATCGTTGGGGCGGCCCCGCCGCCGTCCGGACCCTAGAGCGGATCGCGTTTGTTTGGAACCGCGATGCGGTTCCAACCAGGCGCGCCGATCCGCTCGATCTCAATGGTGTGGACCAGATTCACGTGGTCGGCGGATCGCTATTAAGTGATTCTGACCGACCACGATCTGGTCCATGTTAACCGCGAACCCAGCGTCAACGGCCGGCGCGGCGGCCTTGCGCGTGCCGCCCATCGCGTGCGCCCGTCCACGCAATCGTATCGACATCGGTGCGAGATTGTGGCCGTTGCGCCTATCCGACGAGGCGGATACGCTTGAACGAGGACACGGTCGGGGGCGCCAGCCGTAGGGAACGCGGATACGCGCGCGAACCGCTCGACCATCGGGCAAACCAATCGGGGAACGGGTTCGCTGGTTTCGGCACCGCCGCTCGCCCCGGCGACCGGGTAGGATCGCGATGGCAAGGAAAACACGGCCTCGGCGGAACGAAGACCCTTCCGGCATCGACGACGAGGCCTATCGCAAGCTGATCGAGATCGGCATCGCGCTGTCGGCGGAACGCGACCACAAGCGCCTGATCGAGAGCATCCTCATCGGCGCCAAGGCGCTCAGCAACGCCGACGGCGGCACCCTTTACCTGCTCGACCGGGAGGTGTTGCGTTTCGAGATCATGCGTACCGATTCCCTTGGCATCGCGCTCGGGGGCACGACCGGCAAGGCGATCGACTTCCCGCCGCTTCACCTCCACGACCCCAAGACCGGCGAGCCCAACCACCGCAACGTGGCGACCCACGCCGCCTTGACGGGCGAATCCATCAACATCGCCGACGCCTACGAGGCCGAGGAATTCGATTTCTCGGGCACCAAGAAGTTCGACGAAGGCACGGGGTATCGCTCGAAGTCGTTCCTGACGGTTCCCTTGAAGAACCACGATGGCGACGTCATCGGCGTGCTTCAGATCCTGAACGCCCGCGATCGCGGAACCGGCGAGGTCATCGCGTTTCCCGAGAGCATCCGACCGCTGATCGCGGCCCTGGCCTCTCAAGCCGCCGTCGCGCTCGACAACCAGCAGCTCATCGGGGCCCTCAAGGATCTCCTGGATTCGTTCATCGAGCTGATGGCGGGCGCCATCGACGCGAAGTCGCCCTATACGGGCGGCCACTGTCAGCGGGTGCCGGAGCTGACCAAGATGCTGGTCGGCGCGGCCTGCGCGTCCGACGATCCCCGCTTCCGCGACTTCGATCTGACCGAAGAAGAGTGGTACGAGCTGCACATCGCGGCCTGGCTGCACGACTGCGGCAAGGTGACGACGCCCGAATACGTGGTCGACAAGGCCATCAAGCTCGAGACCATCTACAACCGGATCCACGAGATCCGCACGCGCTTCGAGGTGGTGAAGCGCGACGCCGAGATCGAGTACTTGAAGGCGCTCGGCGAAGGCGCCGCCGATCCCGAAGCGCTCAAGGCGCGGCTGGATGAACGGCTCGCCCAACTCGACGACGACTTCGCCTTCATCGCCGAGTGCAACATCGGCGGCGAGTTCATGGCGCCGGAAAAGATCGAACGGGCCCGCGAAATCGCCGCCCAGCAATGGACCCGGACCCTCGACGACAGGCTCGGGCTCCCGCGCGGGGAATTTCAGCGCGTCGAAGGCACGCCGGCACGGCCCTTGCCCGCCACCGAGCACCTGCTCGCCGACAGGCCCGAGCACGTGATCGTCCGCGCGCCCGAGGAATTCCTGCCCGCGGGCGACGGGTTCGGATTCGACATGGAGGTGCCCGAAAACAAGTACAATTTCGGCGAGATCTACAACCTGGCGATCGCGCGGGGAACCCTGACCGCCGAGGAACGGTTCAAGATCAACGACCACATCGTCCAGACCATCATCATGCTCGAGCAACTTCCGTTTCCGAAACACCTGCGACGGGTGCCGGAATACGCGGGCGGCCACCACGAAACCATGATCGGCACCGGCTATCCCAGGAAGCTCAAGCGCGACGAGATGTCGATTCCGGCGCGCATCATGGCCATCGCCGACATCTTCGAGGCGCTGACCGCCGCCGACCGCCCCTACAAGCCGCCCAAGACGCTTAGCGAAAGCATCCGCATCATGTCGTTCATGAACAAGGACCAGCACATCGACCCCGACCTGTTCGAGCTGTTCCTGACCTCGGGCGTCCACATGCAATACGCCGAGCGGTTCCTGAAGCCCGACCAGATCGACGAGGTCGACGTGGAAAAGGTGTTGAGCGGCGGGTGAGAGGGGCGGCCGGCCGGGCCGGCCCGACGAATCCCGCGATCCGGTCTACGCCGGCGATTGGAAGGGCTCGAGATCCGGAATCGGCGGCGGGCCGATGAGGTCCTCGATCAGCCGGGCGATGCCGAGCGCCCGCGCCTCTTCGCCGGGCCCGCATATGATCTGGAGCCCGACCGGAAGATCGGCGCCCAGGTGCTGGACCGGCGTCGTGGTGGCGCACAGCCCGAACACGTTGACGACGATGCGCTGCTGACAGTTGGCGGCAATCGCCGTCTCCACCCCTGCCGCGCCGCCCGCGCGCGCCAGCGTCGCGACCGGCGGCGCCACCACGCCCATGGTCGGCGTGATCCACGCATCGAGGCCGCGAAGTGAGGTCCGCGCCGCGCGCGCAAGCTCGCACCGCCGCGCGGCCAGCCGGGCGAACGCGTCCGCCGTCAAGGGCGCCTCTTGCGCCATGAGATCGCGAAGCAGGGGATCGATCGCGTCGCGCGCGGCGTCCAGGCGATCGCGGCCCACGCGGGCGATCAGTTCGGCCAAGGTAACCCGCCGATACTCCCGCGCCGCTTCCTCGGCGCCCGGAACCGCCACCGGAACCACGTCCGCGCCCGCCGCCCGAAGCACCCCGATCGCCTTGTCGACGCACGCCTCGACCTCGGGCGCGATGCCGTCGAAGAAGTGGTTCGCGGGCCTACCGAGGCGAAGGCCTCGCGCGGGCGCCGGCGCCGGCACCGGCGTGCCGGTGAGCGCCGCGAAGACCAGCGCCGCATCGGCGGCCGAGGCGGCAAGCAGGCCGATGCTGTCCAGCGTCGGCGAGTGCACGAACATCCCGTCGATGGGCCAAAGTCCCGCCGTCGGCTTGAGGCCGAAGACGCCCGAGAACGCCGCCGGCGCGCGCACCGAGCCGGCGGTGTCGGTGCCGATCGCGAACGCGCACATGCCGGCCGCCACCGCGACCGCGGACCCGCTCGACGAGCCGCCCGGCGCGCGGTGCACCCGCGCGTCCCAGGGGTTCCAAGGCGTCCCTCGGCGGGGGTTCAGTCCGGCCCAGGTGC
>JAKZXM010000271.1:0-5377 GCA_047514975.1 Rhodospirillales bacterium | reverse complement strand
TCACCTTGTAAGCGCCCTCGTACTCGGCCACTTCCTCGCCCATCAGGAAGACGGACCCATCGCGGCGCATCTCCTCGGCCATGGCGTCGCGGAGCGCCTCACGCACGGTGACCGCCTGGGTCTCGCCCAGCGACGGCTCATCGGTCGCGACTGCGGGCGCGGACGGTCGCGACACCGGATGCGCGACCGTCACGGGGCTCGGTGCGGCGGGCTCGGCGTGCGCGATGCCGGCCGCCGGCGCTCGGGGCGCGGCGGTGGCCGAGAGGTCTTCTCCGTCCGAGAGAATGACGGCGATGGGGGTGTGGACGGCGACGCCTTCGGTGCCGGCGGCAAGCAGGATACGCCCCAGCGTTCCCTCGTCCACCGCCTCGATCTCCATGGTCGCCTTGTCGGTCTCGATCTCGGCCAGCACGTCGCCGGCCGCGACGGCGTCGCCCTCCTTCTTGAGCCAGCTGACGAGCTTGCCCTCGGTCATGGTCGGCGACAGCGCCGGCATCAGGACTTGGATCGACATGATCGAATTTATCCCTCCCCAGGCGCTGGGACTTCGTTAGGCTTCGACCAGGATGTCGGTGAAGAGCTCGTCCGGGTCGGGCTCGGGGCTCTGCTGGGCGAATTCCGCCGCCTCGGTGACGATCGTCTTGATCTCGCGATCCATGTCCTTGATCCGGGCGTCGTCGCAGGCGCCGGTCTCGATCAGGATTTCGCGCAGATTGTCGATCGGGTCGCTTTCGCGGCGGACCCGGCTGACCTCCTCGCGCGAGCGGTACCTTGCGGGATCCGACATGGAATGGCCGCGGTAGCGATAGGTCTGCATCTCCAAGAGGTACGGTCCCTTGCCGGCGCGGCAATGGGCCGCGGCCTTCTCGCCGGCCGCCTTGACGTCGAGGACCTGCATTCCGTTGGCCTGATGGCCGGCAATCCCGTACGGCTCGCCGCGGCGGAAGAACTCGGTGCTCGCCGAGGCGCGCTCCACCGACGTGCCCATGCCGTAGCGGTTGTTCTCGATCACGAAGATGATCGGCAGCTTCCACAGGCTCGCCATGTTGTAGGTCTCGGCGACCTGGCCCTGGTTGGCGGCGCCGTCGCCGTAGTAGCAGTAGCAGACGCCGCCGTCGTCGCGGTAGCGGTGCGCAAACGCGAGGCCGGCGCCGAGAGAAACCGACGCGCCGACGATGCCGTGGCCGCCGAAGAAGTTCTTCTCCCGGCTGAACATGTGCATCGAGCCGCCCTTGCCCTTGGAATAACCGGTCCGCCGACCGGTCAGTTCGGCCATGACGCCCTTGGGGTCCATGCCGCACGCCAGCATGTGGCCGTGATCGCGATAAGTGGTGATGACGGTATCGGTGAGCGTCGCCGTGGCCTGGAGGCCGACGACGACCGCTTCCTGGCCGATGTAGAGATGGCAGAACCCGGCGATGAGTCCGAGACCGTAAAGCTGGCCCGCCTTCTCCTCGAACCGGCGGATCAGGAGCATGTTCCGATAATAGGCGATCAACTCGTCGGCGCTTTCCACGGGCCCCGACTTGCCGCGTTTGCGCGGCGTCGGTTTCTTCGCCGCCGCCTTGGCCCCCGATTTCGCTGCACGTGCCATGTCGGTGCCCTCGTCGCCGCTGCGTGGGTCGGGTTCGCCCATGCGCGTCGTTTGGGTTCAGTTGGGAAGCGCCGGCCACCCCCGCAATGCGGAACCGGCCCAAAAGCATTTGTTTTACAACAACATTCTGGCGTTAACTTAAGTTAAGTTAATGCTTGCTGCCGATCCTCGGTCCTACATACTGCGCCGACGTTGCGAACGCAAGGACCCGCGGCCGGCGTCCGTCGCGCCCGGCCCGTTCCCCGCCCCAGGGCGGGATCAGCTCCGGTGCCGGGGGACGAAGATGACGAGCTCGTTCGGATATCCGAAGTTGAGCATCACGCGCGCGCGCTCGTCGAGCATGTCGGGATCCAGGCTTTCGGGGTGCAACAGCTTGACGCGGTGCTCGAGCGTGGCGCGGCGGCGGGCGAGGTCTTCGCGCTCGCCCCGACTCGTCTCGACCTCGAGGCTCAGCCGCGCCCACGCCATCAGCCCGCGATCGCCCTGGATCGCGTGGTAGGCGAAGTAGGCGGCGGCGCAGATTCCGAGGAACGGCCCCACCACGTGCCTCGCCCGATGACTAATCTCGCCAATCAATCTCATGCGTCCGCCATGGGTGTTCGCGAACGCCAACCTGCAAAAGCCCTGCCATCGGGCGTCTGCTCGATATCTCGTTTATTTTCAGAACATTACGGGATAATCGATCCTCGCCCTGGGAGAGCTGGCGTTCTTTTGGCCGGTCAGTTGTTGCCCACCGGCGGGGCGGCCGCGCGTGCGTCGGGACGACGTCTACGGGGCGTTTCCGGTGCCCGCGAACCGTGCGTCCGGCCCCAGATTCTCCTCGATGCGGATGAGCTGGTTGTACTTGGCGAGCCGGTCCGATCGCGACAGAGACCCGGTCTTGATCTGGCCGGCGTTGGTTGCGACGGCGAAGTCGGCGATGGTCGAGTCCTCGGTCTCGCCGGAGCGGTGCGAGATCACGCAGGCGTAGCCCGCCTTGTGCGCCGTCTCCACGGTCTCGAGGGTCTCGGAGAGCGTCCCGATCTGGTTGAGCTTGATGAGGATCGCGTTGGCGACATGGTCCGCGATCCCGCGACGCAGGCGCTCGGGGTTGGTGACGAAAACGTCGTCCCCGACCAGTTGCACGGTGCCGGAAAGCTCGTCCGTGAGCGCCTTCCAGCCGGACCAGTCGTCCTCGGCCATGCCGTCCTCAATGGAGACGATGGGATAGCGCGCCGCCAGGGCGCGGTAGTAATCGACCATGCCGGCCGCATCGAGGCTCTTGCCTTCGCCCTTAAGGTGATAGGTCCCGTCGGCGAAAAACTCGCTCGACGCCGCATCCAGGGCCAGCGCGATGTCCTCGCCGGGCTTGTACCCCGCCGCTTCGATCGCTTTGACGATGAAGTCGAGCGCCTCTTCCGAGCCCGCGAGCGCCGGCGCGAAGCCCCCTTCGTCGCCGACGTTGGTGTTGTGACCGGCTTCGCCGAGCGCATGGCGGAGCGCGTGGAACACTTCCGAGCCCCAGCGCACCGCCTCGGCCAAGCTGCCGGCACCCTGGGGCACGATCATGAATTCCTGGATGTCGATGGGGTTGTCGGCATGGGCGCCACCGTTGAGGATGTTCATCTGCGGCACCGGCAAAAGGCGCGCGAAGGGTCCGCCGACGTACCGATAGAGGGGCTGGTCGAGCTCTTGGGCGGCGGCCTTGGCGACCGCAAGGCTGACTCCGAGGATCGCGTTGGCGCCGAGGCGCGACTTGTTCACGGTCCCGTCGAGCTCGATCATCGTCCGGTCGATGTGGAGCTGGTTCTCGGCGTCGAGGCCGGACAGCGCATCGAAGATCTCGTCGATCACGGCCCGGCAGGCCTTGGTCACGCCCTTGCCGCCGTAGCGCGCCGCATCGCCGTCCCTGAGCTCGACCGCCTCGTGGGCGCCGGTCGAGGCGCCCGACGGCACCGCCGCCCGTCCCGCCGCGCCCGATTCCAGCTCGACATCCACCTCGACCGTGGGATTGCCGCGCGAATCGAGGATCTCGCGGGCCGCGATGTCGATAATTGCGCTCATGGGACTTTCGCCTTCAGGTTAGCGGCGCGATCGAGACTGGCCGCGACTTCGCGCACCGGTCCAGATCGACCAGCACCTCGAGTATTTCGGGCATGCGTTTGATGGGTATCATGTTCGGCCCGTCGCTGGGCGCGCGATCGGGGTCCTCGTGGGTTTCGAAAAAAACGCAGGCGACCCCCACCGCCACCGCGGCGCGCGCAAGCACGGGCGCGAATTCACGCTCGCCGCCCGATGCGGTTCCTTTACCGCCCGGCTGCTGGACCGAGTGGGTGGCGTCGAAGACCACCGGACAACCGGTCTGGGCGAGGATCGGCAACGAGCGCATGTCGCTGACCAGGGTGTTGTAGCCGAAGCTCGCGCCGCGTTCGCACACCATCACCCGGTCGTTGCCGGTGCTCTCGATCTTGGCGACCACGTTCGCCATGTCCCAGGGCGCCAGGAACTGGCCCTTTTTCACGTTGATGGGCCGGCCGGTTTCGCCGGCCGCGAGGAGTAAGTCGGTCTGGCGGCAAAGAAACGCCGGAATCTGGAGCACGTCCACGGCTTCGGCGACGGGCGCGCACTGGGCCACCTCGTGCACGTCGGTCAACACCGGACAGCCCACGGTCTCGCGGATCTCGGCGAAGATGGGAAGCGCCGCGCCGAGCCCGACCCCGCGCGCGCCGGCGACGCTGGTGCGGTTCGCCTTGTCGTACGACGTCTTGTAGATCAGTCCGATCCCCAATCGCTGGGTCATCTCCACCAACGCCTGCGAGATCTCGAGCGCGTGGGCGCGGCTCTCCATGGCGCAGGGACCGGCGATCAGCGCCAGGGGCATGTCGTTGCCGACGCTCACGCCGCCGATCTCGATGTGACGGGGGGCGGTCATCGAGCCTGTTCCTAGACGAGCCGCGACTGGTCGATGGCCGCGCGGACGAACGAGGTGAACAGCGGATGGGGATCGAACGGCTTCGATTTCAGCTCGGGGTGAAACTGGACGCCGATGAACCACGGGTGATCGGGAATCTCCATGATCTCGGGCAAGCGGCCGTCCGGGGACTTGCCGGAAAAGATCACTCCGGCCCTCGCCAACGCCTCCTCGTAAGTGCTGTTCACCTCGTAGCGATGACGGTGACGCTCGACGATGCGGTCCTCGCCGTAGATTTGGCGGACCCGGCTGTTGGCGCTCAGATCGCACTCGTAGGCGCCGAGACGCATGGTCCCGCCCAGATCGCCGCCTTCGAAACGCCGCTCGACGACGTTGCCGTGCGTCCATTCGGTCATCAGGCCGATGACCGGCTCGGGCGCCGGCCCCAGCTCGGTGGACCCCGCCCCTTCGATCCCGGCCAGATTTCGAGCCGCCTCGATGATTGCCATCTGCATGCCGAAGCAGATGCCGAAGAAGGGAACCCGGTGTGCGCGCGCGAACCCGGCGGCCTCGACCTTGCCCTCGGCGCCGCGCACGCCGAAGCCGCCCGGCACCAGGATGCCGTTGATGCCGTCCAACTGATCGACCGCGTCCTCGCGCTCGAAGATCTCGGATTCGATCCACTGCAAATTGACGTGAACGCTGTTGGCGATGCCACCGTGCGCCAGGGCCTCGGCGAGCGATTTATAGGCGTCCACCAGGTTGGTGTACTTGCCGATGACGGCGATCGTCACCTCGCCCTCGGGCTTCGTGGCGCGATCGACGATTTCGACCCACCTGGAAAGATCGGGAGCCGGCGTCTCGAGGCCGAAGTAGCGGCACACCTGATAGCT
>JAKZXM010000270.1:0-4214 GCA_047514975.1 Rhodospirillales bacterium | reverse complement strand
CGCTACCGGCGCTTTGGCGAGATCGTCCACCCGTGGCTGTTGCAGCCCCCGCCGCGTCGCTCGGAGGTCTTTCGCGCTTTCGAGGAGGTCGGCGAGGAGGACCTGCTCGACGAATTCGTGCTGTCCTCGACCAACGATCTTCTTGAGCGCTACTTCGAGTCTCCGCACATCAGGGGCTTCCTCACGTTCTACGGCATGGTATCGATCTACGGCGGCCCATCGAGCGCCGGGATGTCGTACGTTTACGGCCATCACGCGGCGGGCGAGTTCGAGGGCGAGTTGAGCCGCTGGGCGTTCGTGCAGGGGGGCATGGGCGGCATCACCCAGTCGCTCGCCCGATCGGCCGAAGCGCACGGCGTCACGATCCGCACCGATGCCCGCGTGGACCGCGTCCACATCCGAGAGGGCGACGCCCGCGGCGTGGTCCTGGCGAACGGCGAACGGATCGAGGCGCACGTCGTGATCTCGAACGCCGATCCGAAGCGCTCGTTGCTCCAATTCATCGAGCCCGAGATTCTGGAACGGCCGCTCCGCCGCTCGGTCGAGGCCATCGACGCGCGCGGTAGCATGGCGCGCGTTCACCTGCTGGTGAACGAACTTCCCCACTACGCCGGCTTCGCGGACGCGCAACCCGGGCCTCAGCACCGCGGCCACCAGATGCTCGGAGCCTCCGTCGAGAACTTCGAAAACGCGTTCACGGCGCAACGCCGCGGCGAGATACCCGAGGATTTCATGATCGAGGTCATCTCGCAGTCGGTCACCGATCCGACGCTGGCGCCGCCCGGACAGCACACGCTGACGATCGGTGTGCAGCACACGCCGTTCGACCTCGCCAAGGGTGACTGGGACAGCAACCGCGAGACGTGGGGCGACAAGGTGATCGAGGTCCTGTCGCGCTACGCGCCCAATATCAAGGACCACATCCTCGGCCGGGTCGTCATCACCCCGCTCGACCTCGAGCGCGAATACAACATCACCCAGGGCAACATCTTCCATACCGCCATGACCCTGCCGCAGCTCTATTCCTCGCGCCCGCTACCCGAGCTGTCGCATTACCGAACCCCGGTGCCCGGGTACTACCTGTGCGGCGCGGGCCAGCATCCCGGCGGTGGAGTGATGGGCGCACCGGGCCATAACGCCGCCCAGGTCGTGCTTGGCGATCTCACCGGCGAGGTCACGCCAACCGCGACCAACGAGCGCCGGCCGCGGGCCCATCAAGGCTTCATCGACCGCATGATGCAGACCGATATCGGCCGCCGCATCGGCTACAAGGTGGCGCGCAGCAGGACGATGCGGCCGGTAACGGCGCGGGTTTCGCGCGGTCGAACAAGGAAGTAGCTAGGAGAGAACGAGATCGGCGGCCTTCTCTCCGATCATGATGCACGGCGCGTTGGTATTGCCGCTGACGATCCTGGGCATGATCGAGGCGTCGGCGATCCTTAGTCCGTCGATTCCTCTAACCCGGAGGCGGTCGTCGACGACCGCCATGGCGTCGTGGCCCATCTTGCACGTACCCGAGGGGTGATAGATTGCGCTCGCGTGCGAGCGTACGTACGCCTCCCACTCGGCGTCGGTCCGAACCCCCTCGCCGGGGTCCGCTTCCACGATCACCGCGGCATCGAGCGGCGGCGTCGCAAAGATGCGGCGCACCAGCCTGGCCCCCGCGACCAGCGCCGAAACGTCCTCATCGGCCTCCAACAGACGCGGCTCGATGCTGGGCGGCGCGAAGTGATCTGCGCTTTTCAGCCGAATGCGCCCACGGCCGGCGGGACGGCAGACGTTGACGATGGCGGTTACCGCCGGCCGGTCGAGGAGAACCACCTCGTCCGCGCCGAGATCGTAGCCCGCGGGCGTGAAATGGATTTGGATATCGGGCGAGTCGAGCCCTTCGGGTCGCGAGCGAACGAACGCCAGGGCGTGCGCGTCCGGGGTCGAGCCTGGACCACGACCGAAGAGCAACCACGTCAGGCCGTGCCACAACATGCGCGGGAGCGCGCGCTCGACGTTGTAGGTGCGGCCCTTGACGAGGTAGCAGGGCAGGATGCCGGGGTGCTCCTGCAGGTTCTCGCCGACGCCCGGCAGGTCTAGCACGACCTCGATGCCATGCTCGCGGAGGTGACCCGCCGGGCCGATGCCGGAGAGCATGAGAAGCTGAGGCGAGTTGACCGCGCCGGCGCAGACGATGACTTCGCGGCGCGCGTCGGCGAGCCGGCGCTCGCGTCCGCGCGCATACTCGACGCCGGTGACGCGGCGCCCCTCGCAGCGGATGCGCATGGCGTGCGCCTCGGTCTCGATCGTCAAATTGGGCCGCCGCCGAACCGGCCGCAGATACGCCGCGGCGCTTGAGCAGCGCCGCCCGTTCCGCTGCGTCGCCTGCAGAAGGCCAATGCCTTCCTGCGTTGCCCCGTTGAAATCGGAATTGCCGGGAACCCCGGCGGCGAGCCCCGCCTCGACGAAGAGCCGTGACAGCGGATGCACGTCGCGGATGTTCGAAACGGCGAGCGGCCCGCCGCCGCCGTGATAATCCGACGGCCCGTTCTCGTTATCCTCGGCGCGAATGAAGTACGGGAGAACGCCGGCGAAGTCCCAATCCTTATTGCCAAGCGCCGCCCAGTGATCGTAGTCCTGGCGCTGGCCGCGGATATAGATCATGCCGTTTATCGAACTCGTCCCGCCCAGCACTTTGCCGCGTGGCCAGATGTCGACTCGGCCGCCGCGCGTCGGATCGGGTTCGGCCAGGTAGCACCAGTCCCACTTTGGATTGCCAATGCCGGCGAGGTAGGTTGCCGCCGGCATTCGGATGACGATCGAGTTGTCAGCTCGGCCCGCTTCGATCAGCAGGACGCGGCACTTCGGATCCGCGGACAGGCGGTTGGCGAGAACGCATCCGGTCGATCCGGCGCCAACGATGATATAGTCCCAGACCACGTTCCGCCCCCCGTTCAGGAAACTACCGATGAACGATTTTGCCGGCAAGGTGGCTCTCGTGACGGGCGCGACCTCGGGCTTCGGCGAGGCGATCGGGCGCGCCTTCGCTGCCCGTGGCGGCGCGGTCCTCCTCACCGGCCGCAGCCTCGAGCGCGGCGAGGCGGTCCGGCGAGAGATCGTCGGCGATGGCGGAACGGCCGATTTTCTCGCGGGCGACGTTACCGACCCGACTTTCTGCAATCGCCTGGTCGAGGAGACGAGGCAGCGCTTCGGCCGACTCGACGTTCTCGTCAACTGCGCCGGCGTCGTCCGTATCGCCACCGTCGAGGAGACGACCGACGAGGCCTGGCGCCACGTCATGGCCGTCAACGTCGATGCGCCGTTCTTCCTCAGCCGGGCCGCAATCCCGGTGTTCCGGGGCCAGGCCGGCGGCAACATTGTCAACATCGCCTCCGAGCTCGCGCTCGTCGGCCATCCAGGCTTCGCGGCATATTGCGCCAGCAAAGGGGCCTTGTTGCAGCTCACCCGGGCGATGGCAATGGACCACGCGCGCGAGGGCATCCGCGTCAACGCGCTGTGCCCCGGCGGTTGCGACACACCGATGCTCTACGACGAGCTCCGCCAGGCCGGCGTGGACCCCGCGGTCGGGGTACCCTTCGCGAGAGACCTTATCCCGATGGGCCGATTGGGCGGCGCCGAGGAGATCGCGGCGGCGGCGCTGTTCTTGGCGTCCGACGCCGCGGGCTTCGTCACCGGCGCCGCGTTCGCGGTGGACGGCGGCAATACCGCCGCCGGATTTATAGCCGGCGCCGCGCTCGCCAAATCCGCCCAATAGCCAGTGCAATGTCCGAAGCCGTCGACGGTAGTCGAGATTCCCGGGGACAGTGGCAACCGGCGGAGCGCCCGGAGACGGCGCCGCTATGGGTGTGGCCACCGCGCCCGCTCAAGATACTGAAGTGGACCTTTGGCAATCCCGGATATCTGTGGCCGTGGAACGCGATCTACTGCCTGCTTGCGATCGCAACGTGGTTCTACACGCAACCCGAGCTCTCGCGGATGGCCGAGTTCCGCGTCGACTGGATCGCCCAGATATACCTGCGCAATCTCGGGCTGCTGGTGCTGTTTGCAGGCGGGTTGCATCTAAGGCTCTACACGCTCCGGGCCCAGGGATCGAAGTTCAAATACCACCCGAAATGGCTGGGCGAAAAGAACCCGACGTTCTTGTGGGGCGACCAGCTGCGAGACAACATCTTCTGGAGCGTCGTTAGCGGCTGCACCGTTTGGAC
>JAKZXM010000269.1:0-2662 GCA_047514975.1 Rhodospirillales bacterium | reverse complement strand
CTGCCGACGAGGTGACGTTCGCGTATCTCAAGGGTCGCCCCATGGCCCCCAAGGGCGGTGCGTGGGAGGCCGCCGAAGTGTTCTGGCGGACCCTGGTCACCGACGCGGGCGCGCTCTACGAGCGCGAAGTGACGATCGACGCGTCCGAGATCGCGCCCCAGGTAACCTGGGGCACGAGTCCCCAGGACGTGGCCCCGGTCACCGGCGCCGTCCCCGATCCCGCGGACGTCGCCGACGAGGGGCGCCGCCGCGCGATGGAACGCGCGCTCGCGTACATGGCGCTCGATCCCGGCACGCCGCTCGCCGGCATCAAGCTCGACAAGGTTTTCATCGGCAGCTGCACCAACGCGCGCATCGAAGATCTGCGCGCCGCCGCCCGCATCGTCGAGGGCCGGCGCGTGGCCGACGGCGTCCAGGCGATGGTGGTCCCGGGCTCGGGACTCGTGAAGCTTCAGGCCGAAGAGGAGGGCCTCGACCGCGTCTTCCGGGACGCCGGCTTCGAGTGGCGCGAACCGGGATGCTCCATGTGCCTGGCCATGAACGCGGACCGTCTCTTGCCCGGCGAGCGCTGCGCGTCGACGTCGAACCGCAACTTCGAGGGCCGTCAGGGACGCGGCGGGCGCAGCCACCTGATGAGCCCCGCCATGGCCGCGGCGGCCGCGATCGAGGGCCGCATCGCCGACGTGCGCAAGATTCGCTGAGGAAGGCGAGATGGAGCCCTTCACCACACTCACCGGCGTCGCGGCGCCGCTCGCGATGGTCAACGTCGACACCGACATGATCATCCCCAAGCAGTTCCTGAAGACCATCGCCCGGACCGGCCTCGCAAAGGGATTGTTCTACGATCTGCGCCACGACGAGAATGGCGGAGCGCTCGATTTCGTGCTGGATGCCGAGCCCTATCGCCGGGCCGTCATCCTGATCGCGGGCGAGAATTTCGGCTGCGGGTCGTCGCGCGAACACGCGCCGTGGGCGCTTCTCGACTTCGGTATCCGATGCGTCATCGCCCCGAGCTTCGCCGACATCTTCTTCAACAACTGTTTCAAGAACGGAATCCTGCCGATCGCGCTGCCGGCCGCGGACGTCGAGGTCTTGATGGGGGACGCCTGCGACCCCGCTTCCGCGACGCTGAGGGTCGAGCTTGAGGCCCAGGAGATCATCCGCGCGGGCGGCGAAAAGATCCCCTTCGACGTGGAGCCGTTTCGCAAGGATTGCCTCCTCAACGGGCTCGACGACATCGCGCTCACCCTCGAGAAGGGCGCGGCGATCGACGCCTTCGAGGATCGCCAAAGGGCCGCACAGCCCTGGCTGTATGGGTGAGCCATCCGGCTTCCTGAGGACCGTCCGCATGACCGAGGCGCACAGGCTCTTGCTTCTTCCCGGCGACGGCATCGGCCCCGAGGTCATGAACGAGGTCCGCCGGGTGATCGATTGGATGGGGACGCGACTCGACGTCGGCTTCGCGCTTGGCGACGGCCTGATCGGCGGCGCCGCCATCGACGCCGAGGGGACGCCAATTAGCGACGAGACCGTCGCCCGGGCCAAGGAATCGGACGCGGTGCTGCTCGGCGCCGTCGGCGGGCCCCAGTGGGACGCGCTTGGGTTCGACATCCGACCCGAACGCGGGCTGTTGCGCATCCGCAAGGATCTGAATTTATTCGCGAATTTGCGCCCGGCGGTGGTATTCGACGCCCTCGCCGATGCGTCGTCGCTGAAAGCCGACGTGGTCCGCGGTCTCGACATGGTGATCGTCCGCGAGCTCACCGGCGGCATCTATTTCGGCGAACCGCGCTCCATCGAGGAGCTCGGCGACGGCACGCGGCGCGGAGTCAACACCCAGGTCTACACGACGCCCGAGATCCAGCGCGTGGCGCGGGTCGCGTTCGAGCTGGCGCGGACGCGCGCTCGCAGGGTCTGCTCGGTCGACAAGGCGAACGTCCTCGAGTCCAGCGTGCTGTGGCGCGAAGAGGTGCAGAGCCTCCGCGACGCGGACTACGGCGACATCGAGCTGAGCCACATGTACGTCGACAACTGCGCCATGCAGTTGATCCGCAATCCCAAGCAGTTCGACGTCATCCTTACCGACAACTTGTTCGGCGACATCCTCTCGGACGAGGCCTCCATGCTGACCGGCTCGCTCGGCATGTTGCCGTCGGCGTGCCTCGGCGCCGCCGATGATGCGGGCCGCCGTCTCGCGGTCTACGAGCCGGTTCACGGAAGCGCGCCCGACATCGCCGGCCAGGGCCTCGCCAATCCGCTCGCGGCGCTGCTCACTTTCGCCTTGGCGCTGCGCTACTCGTTCGAGATGATCGCCGAGGCCGAGCACATCGAGATGGCCTGCCGCGGCGTCCTCGACGAAGGGCTGCGCACCGCCGACATCATGGAGGCGGGCAAGACCCGGGTTTCGACCTCCGAGATGGGCGCCGCGGTGTTGCGCGCGCTCGACCGGCGCGCGACTTGAGCTTTCGCGCGCGCGCCACGATAATGCGCCGACGAGCCGCGTCCCCGGGGGTCGGGCCGCGATCGTGGCCGCAATCGTAGGATGTCGGCACGCGGGAATCGCGGGACCAGACCAGATCGCGGTCGGTTGGAATCGCCTGTGCCGATCCAGCGGGCGCGTGAATTTGGTCTACACTATCGAGGTTAAGACCGCTTGGTCGCG
>JAKZXM010000268.1:0-4398 GCA_047514975.1 Rhodospirillales bacterium | reverse complement strand
GGTCAATGGCGAACGCCGCCAGCTCGAAGCGCGGCGGCGTGATCAGATAGAGGCGGCATTCGTCGCCCGGCGGGCGAGAGCCGCGATCGATTCCGTCGGGCGCCGTCACGGGGGCGGGTCGGACGCGGTTAACCAGGCCCGGCAGGCGGCGCGCGGATCGTCGATGCGGGCGAGGTCGAGCGCGGCCGCCTTATGGGTCACGATCCGGGCGCCGTGCGCCGCCGCGATGTCGGCGAGGCGCGCGAGCACGTCGTCGCGGGCTTCGATCCGGATCGCCCCGACCCCGTTCCGCAACGCATTCATGGCCGTTCCCGCGCTATCGCCGCAATCGAGCACCGCCGAGTAGCGGGCCCGCGGGTAATCGCGCGCGGCCTCGTCGAGCATCTGATTGAATACCTTTGCGCCCAGGTAGCGCCCGGCGCCCGCCGGACTCTCGAGGATGACCGGAACCCCAAGCTCCGCCGCCACGGACAATGCGATTTTGGCGTGCGCGGCACCGTGGACGACGATCGACGGATCAGAGGCGGCCTTGCCGCGCGTGGCGGCGATCGCGTCCGCGCGCCGCCGCCGCTTCCTCAACGCGCCTTCATCATCGCCACGGCGACGTCGGCCATCCGGTTGGAGAATCCCCACTCGTTGTCGTACCACGCCAGCACCCTTACGAAAGTGTCGCCGATCACCTGGGTCTGCGTCAGATCGAAGACCGCACTGTAGGTCGAGTGGTTGAAGTCGACCGAAACCAGGGGCTCGTTCACGACCCCGAGGACGCCCTTGAGGCGTCCGCGCGCAGCCGACGCCATGGCGCGGTTGATTCGCTCGACGCTCGTCGGTTTGCCCGCGACCAGGGTAAGGTCGATCATCGAAACGTTCGCCGTCGGGACGCGGATCGCGGTGCCGTCGAGTTTGCCGGCGAGTTGGGGCAAGACCAGACCGACGGCGCGCGCCGCGCCGGTGGACGTGGGGATCATCGACTGGGCGGCGGCGCGGGCCCGGCGCAGGTCCCCGTGCAGGGTATCGACGAGCCGTTGATCGCCCGTGTACGCGTGGATCGTCGTCATGAATCCGCGTTCGATGCCCACCAGCTTGTCGAGGATGTCGGCCACCGGGGTCAGGCAGTTCGTCGTGCACGACGCGTTCGAGACCACCTTGTGCCTGCGCGTGATCCGGTCGTGATTGATGCCGTAGCAAACGGTGATGTCGGCGCCGTTCGCCGGGGCCGAGATCAGGACCCTTTTCGCGCCCGCGTCCAAATGCTTGGCGGCCGAATCGCGGTCGGCGAAAAGGCCGGTGCATTCCAACGCGACATCGATTTTGTACTTCTTCCAGGGAAGCTTTCCGGGATCGCGCTCGGCGGTGACCGCGATCGGTTTGCGGCCGACGACGATGGCGTCGTCCTTGACCCGGACATCGCACGCAAGGGTGCCGTGCACCGAATCGTACTTCAGCAGATGCGCGTTGGTCTTCGCCGGTCCGAGATCGTTGACGGCGACCACCTCGATGTCGCGGCGTCCGCTTTCGATGATCGCGCGGAGCACCAGCCGGCCGATGCGCCCAAAACCGTTGATTGCAGCCCGCACCGCCATATCCACCTCCTTCGGTAACCGGATGCCTCGAACGTCCTTCGATTGCCGCCCAGGGGCGCGGCGACGCGCCGGGGCCAAAAAACGGTGCGCAATAGGTCGGATTCAGGTGAGGGCAGAATTGATGGAATGACAATGACGGTCAATGGCTTTCTGCCCGCGCGCCCGCCTGGCCGGCGCGGTTGACGGTCTTGCGGCGCTCCGCCTATGGTGCGTGCGTTGATGAGAATCGATCTCGGCGCCGATGACCATACTGGAAGAAGGCCCATCGAAGCGCTTTCGGGAAGTGCGCGAGAGGCTCGATCGCGCCGTCGAAAGACTCGAGGCGGCTTCGGCGAGACTGGAGCGCGTCGGTGATCGCGCGTCCGAGGATGCGCGAGGCGAAGAGACCGCGGCGCTGCGCGCCGAGAACGCACGGCTCCACAAGACGAGCGGGGCCGTCTCCGGCCGCCTCGATTCGGCGATCAACCGCCTGAAGTCGGTGTTGGAAGGATAGGCCCGTGTCCCGGGTATCAGTCACCATCAACGAGCGAACTTACAACATCGCGTGTGACGCCGGACAGGAGGACAACCTCGCCCGACTCGGCGAATACGTGGACCGGCGCATCGGCCAACTCGCCGCGGCGGTCGGCCAGGTCGGCGACGATCGCCTGTTGGTGATGGCGAGCCTGATGATCGCCGACGAGCTCTCGGACGCGCTCGAGCAGCTCGAGTTATTGCGGGGCTCGGACGGCGCCGCGTCGAGGCGCGTCGACGCGGAGGAGGCGCTGTTCGCCCACGTCGAATCCGTCGCCGAACGCGTCGAGAATATTGCCGCACGCTTCGAACAGTTGTAGGTTCAATGTTGGGCGGATGCTGAACGGTACGTCAGGCCAGAGATCCCTGGGGCCAATATCGAACCTCTCGGGAGCTGTCACTGCCGGACTCGTGGGTCCGGTATATGGTGCCCACCTGTGTATACAGGCCGCAGAGGAGATCAAGGCCAACGGCCGGATCGGCGCCGCCTACTTCTTGTGCTTGCGGGCATCCGTCGGTGGGGTCCGCACGGTTCAACCGTCTCCGCCGGCCGGTCATGGCACACACAACGCAAGAGGAGAAGAAGCGCCTTCGTCGGCGCATGAGCGCGTTGCGTGCGGGCGTGGACGAAGGCGCTCGACGCCGCGCCGCCGCGCGGGTGAAGGCGAACTTCCTCGACGCCATGACCGAGATGGGCCTGCCCCGCGACACGGCCGAGCGCCGGGTGGAATTCGCGGGATACTGGCCGACGGCGAGCGAGCTCGATCCCCGGCCGTTGCTCCTCGACCTCGATGGCCGCGGTTTCGCTTGCGCCCTGCCGGTCGTGATCGGCCGCCGACAGCCGCTTCGATTTCGGCGCTGGTGTCCCGGCATGGCGCTCGAGCCCGCGTCATTCGGACTCTGCGAGCCACCGGAATCGGCGCCCGAGATTTCCCCGGACGTGATCTTGACGCCGCTTCTCGCGTTCGATTCGGACGGCCATCGGCTCGGGTACGGCGCCGGTTTCTACGACCGGACCCTTGGGGGACTTCGCCAGCGTCGCCAGGTGCTCGCGGTGGGTGTCGGCTACGCCTTTCAATGCGTCGACGACGTCCCTGTCGCGTCCGGCGATCAGCCGCTCGACTGGATCGTCACCAACGAGGGCGCTCGGAGATCGGTCCCGTCATGAAGGTCCTCTTTTGCGGCGACGTGGTGGGGCGCAGCGGGCGCCGGATCATCGAGACGAAGATCCCGGAGCTGCGCCGCCAGCTGGATCTCGACTTCGTCGCGGTCAACGGCGAGAACGCCGCCCACGGCTTCGGGATCACGGCGAAGATCTGCGAATCGTTCTTCGCTTCCGGCGTCGATGCCATCACCACCGGGAACCACGTCTGGGCCCAGCGCGAGATCGTCGAATACATCGGACGCGAACGCCGCGTGCTCCGGCCCGTCAATATGGATGCCGGCGCGCCCGGCCGCGGCGCGGAGGTGTACACGATCGCCGACGGCCGCAAGGTCTTGATCATCCACCCCATGGGAAAGCTTTTCATGCCGCCCTCGAGCGATCCCTTCGCGGCGGTGGCGGCGAACCTGGATAGCTGGCGCCTCGGCCACGTGGTCAAGTGCATCCTGGTCGACGTGCACGCCGAGGCGACGAGCGAGAAGGTGGCGATGGCGCACGCGTTTGACGGCCGGGTCTCGATGGTGGTCGGCAGCCATACCCACATCCCGACCGCCGACGCCCAGATTCTTCCCGGCGGCACGGCCTATCAGACCGACATGGGGATGTGCGGCGACTATGATTCGGTCATCGGCATGGAAAAGCGCGGCGCGGTCCAGCGGTTCCTCGATCCGGAATCCGGCCTGCGACTCGAACCCGCGCGCGGCGAGGCGACACTCTGTGGCGTCTATCTGGAGACCGACGACGAGACCGGGCTCGCGCGCCACATCGCGCCGGTGCGCATCGGTGGCCGCATCGCCCCGGCCTGGCCGGTCTGAAACGAAGGCCCGGCACCCGATTCTGGGCGCCCCATTGTTGCCATATTGATCCGTTAGCGATCTTGCACGAGCGGTGTGTCAATACACAATATATGGTATGACCGTTTTAGCTTAACCACCCGATCTGCACCCCACCCCTTCGAGAGCGACCATGGCCGGCCACTCCCAGTTCAAGAACATCATGTACCGAAAGGGCGCGCAGGACGCCCGCCGCGCCAAGCTGTTCACGAAACTGATCCGCGAGCTCACGGTCGCGGCCCGATCCGGCAGCCCGGAACCGGCGATGAATCCGCGTCTGCGTTCCGCCCTCGCCGCCGCCAAGGTG
>JAKZXM010000267.1:0-11443 GCA_047514975.1 Rhodospirillales bacterium | reverse complement strand
ACCGGTTGCGGCCCGGTCCGTTCACGACGCCGCGCCCGGGCGGCGCGCGGCAAACCGGGCGGGCGAGAAGGGGGCCAAGTCGAAGGGCGGGCTTTTGCCCTGGACGAGGGCCGCGATGGCGCGCCCGATGAGCGGCGCAAGAGTATATCCGGAATGCGCGCTGACGGCGAGGATGAAGCCGGGCGCGTCCGCGGCTTCGCCGACGATGGCCTTGCCGCCGGTGGAAACGCTCGGCCCCGCCCAGGTGCGCAAGAGCCGAAGGCCGGCGAGCGCCGGAACGATGCGTTGCGCCACCCACAGACCACCCTCGATGCTGGCGCGGAGAACCGAGGCGTCTTGGCGCTCGGGGTTCGCGCGGGCGGGCCAGCCGCCGCCGATCAGGAGATTGCCGCGGGCCGCCTGTTTGAGCGTCAACATCCTTCCCGCGTGCTGGACCAGGTGGGGAACGACGGGGCCCGTCGGCTCGCTCACGCTCATGTGCAGCGGCTTGCCCCGGACCGGGATGTCGAGCCCCACCATCGCCGCGACGCGTGCGGCCTGCGCGCCGCAGGCATTCACGAGCTTGGCCGCGCGGATCGGCCCAGCCGTGGTGCGCGCGGTGAACCCGCCTCCTTCGGCCTTGAGCGCAAGCAGCGCGGTTTCGGTGAGGAACCGGGCCCCTTCCGCCTTGGCGGCGCGAACGAGGGCCGGGGTCGCGGCGGCCGGATTGACCTTGCCCTCGGCGGCGCAGAACTCGGCCGCCGTGACCCGTTCCGAGAGATAGGGCGCGATCGCGCGAACCGCACCGCCTTCCAACAGCTCGACGTCGAGCCCGTGGGCGCGCTCGCGCGCCATCTTGGCCTCGAGAAGGCGCACCTGGTCATCGCTTTCGGCGACCATCAACCCGCCGGACGAGCCGAACTCGATGTCGCCTTCGAGCTCGTCCGCGAGCGCACGCCAGGCGGCGACGGCGTCGGCGCACAGCGCCAGCATGCTCTCGTAGGCCGCGCACTTGGCGGGGTCGGTCTCGCGGGCCATGCTTGACTGCATCTGGACGTGCAGGCTGCCGGCGTTCGTGCCCGAGGCCTGGGCGTTGAGCTCGCCGCGCTCGATCACGACGCAGCCGATCCCGGCTCTGGCCAGGAAATAGGCGGCGCAGCACCCCATGACACCGCCGCCGACGACCAGGACGTCGGCCTCGAATGCTAGACCAGATCGCGGTCGATCGGAATCGCTCACCGCGATTTACCGAGTGCGTGAATCTGGTCGCCACCATGGAGTTCGAGTGGGTCGGCGCGCTTGATAGGGACCGCATCGCGGTTCCTATCAAGCGCGATCCGCTCTTGGCCCGCGCTCATCCCCTTCTCACGGCCACGGATCGGTCCCGCTCGGGGCCGGGGCGCCGTCGGCCGGGTGCGCGTCGGCGTGCCGGGCCGGCGGCGTGAGCGTGAAGCCGAGGCGCCCGAGCACGCCCGCGACCGGGGCCAAGTCGGGAACGAACAGGCCCGCGTGGTCGAGGAAGACCTGTTCGGCCTCGGGCACCGATGGGGGTGCGGGCCGGTGCGGTTCCACGAGAGTGGAAAACGCTCTAGATTCACGCGCGCGCGCCGGACAACTCCATCAGGTGTGCCGGCACCCGGAACCGGGCCATCACGTCCGTCAACCGCTCGCGCTCGGTGGTCACCTCGGCATTCCGGCCCGTGACCATCACCGTCGCCGGCCGGCATTCGGCGTTGAAGTTCAAGGACACGCACTCGCAGTAAGCGCCCGTATCGAGCGAGGCGAGCACGTCGCCGCGCGCAAGCGCCGGCAGCGCGCGCGCCGCACCCAGGATGTCCGGGATGCAGAGCCCGCCGACCACGTCCACGGTTTCCGTGCACGGCGCGGACGCCCTGTTGGCGGCGACGATGTGGTTGTAGACGGTGGTCATGGCCCGCGGCAGGTGGTTCGAGCTCAAGTCCACGTGGACCCAGGTTTTTCCGTACTCGGGCTGGGTCTTGACGGCGCCGACGCGCCCCAATGCGATCCCGCAGGTGCCGGCCGATGGCGCGCCCGGGCTCGATGCGAAGCCCGGGAAGCGGCAAGCCGTGCGCTTCGCACGCCTCGACGATCGCCGGGCAGACGGCGGCCGCGAAATCCTCGAACGAAGGCGTGTTCTCGTCGTCGAGGCCGAACGGCCCGGTCTTCTCGGGCCGCCCGTAGGCCCAGCCGCCGCCGATGTCGATGGTGGGCGGCGCCCAGCCGGTGTCGCCGTGAAGCCGGGCGCACCACTCGATCATCTCGCGCGCCATCACCGCGAAGTCGTCGGCGTTGTTGTCCATCCGGCTCAGGTGGTAGCTGATTTCCCGCAGGCGCAAGGCTTCGATCCCCTGGATGCGCTTTACTATCGCGACCGTCTGCGGGTACGTCATGCCCCATTTGCAGGCGTGCGACTGCTCCGCCATGCTGCCCTCGCCGTGCATCGGAATGCCGAAGCGGTTCTCGAGCGGCTTCAACTCGAGCTTGGTCCGGATGCCCACCTCGGCCATGCGCCGGCGTTCCAGCGCCGCCTCCGCGACCGTGTCCACCTCGTCTTCGGAATCGAGATTGATGCAGACCCCGTTCTCGACGGCGATCGCGATCTCGGCCGGCGACTTGTTCGAGCCGTTGAGGACGAGCCGGGAGCCGGGCGTGCCGCACAGAAGCGAGAAGTACATCTCGCCTACCCCGAAGGCGTCGCCGCCCGCGCCCTCCTGGGTCATGATGTGGCGGACCGCGAGCGCGTTGTTGGCCTTGTTGGCGTACAGCACCTCGACGTCCGGATAGCGCGCCCCGAACGCGTCGAGAAAGCGGCGGACGTTGTGACGGAACTGGCCCTCGCTCAGCACATAGAGCGGGGTTCCGAAGGTCTCGGCCAGCTCGACGCAGTCGCGCCCGTCGACCCACAGGTGGCCGTTGTCGGCGACGCCGATGAACTCGGAGAAATGCCTCTTGAATTTGGGGTACGCGAGCGGGACGCGCCCGGCTTCCGACGCTGCGGCCATGACCGGTCCTCCCTTCTTCACGGAACGCGCGCCCAGGGCCGCGCGAGCTATTGCGCGGCCGCTTCCTCGCCGGCCATGAGGCCGAGGCCGACCAGCCCCTGACGGAGCTCGGCCAGATGCGGCTCCGCAAGCGGGCGGAGCGGAAGCCTGGGAACCCCGCCCGAGAGCCCGAACATCGCCATGATCGCCTTGACCGAGCAGTACATGTTGCGGCCCCGGGCGATGGTGAGGTCGCGAAGCGCGCTCGCCGTGCTGTTCAGCGCCCGGGCGCGCTCGATCTCGCCCTTCGCATACGCGGTGTGAATCTCGGCCAGCCCGCTGGCCCAGAAGTTCGGGTTGGTCTCGATCGCGCCCGCGGCCCCGATCAGGCGGCCGGCAAGCGAGAAGCCGAACACCCGAAGGCGATCGCCGGCAAGCGCGAGCGTCCGGGTGTAGTTGGTGAAGTCCATCGAGCTTTCCTTGATCGCCACCACGTTGTCTAAGTCGGCGAGCTGGGACGTGAGCTCGGGCGTCAGCGCGTTCACGGCGTTGCCGGGAATGTTGTAGAGCAGGATCGGGATGTCGACGGCGTCCGAGACGGCTTGGTAATGGGCGACGATGTCGTCCACGCTCGGCTTGACAAAATAGGGCGGTAGCACCATTGCGCCGGCGCATCCCGCGTCCTTGGCGGATTCGGTGAGTGCGATCACGTCCGCAGTCCGGATCGCGCCGGTGCCGCCGATCACCGGCACCCGGCCGCCCGCCTGATCCACGCATGCCTTGATCACGCGCTTGCGCTCGTCGTCGTTCAGCGCCCAGAATTCGCCGGTGCAGCCCGCGGCGACGATGCCGCTGACGCCTTCGCCGATGCACCAGTCCACGTGCGCGCGGAACGCGTCCTCGTCAATCGCGCCGGCCTCGTCGAACGGCGTGACGATGGCGACCCAAAGGTCTTTCCACTTGACCGAGTTCTTGTCCATGGGATCCTCCTCCGGATGCAGCGAGATGAGGCAGTATGGGCGCTTGCCTGGTGCTTGACAAACCGGCTCGGGGGCGGGGCGTCCGGCCCCTTTCGTCGGCGCGTTGACAGGCGCGTGGACGGTCGCGACACTTCGCGCCCGCTCCGCCCCTTGTGCCGCGACCCGCGTCGCTTTGATCCCGGCCGTCGATGAACCACAGACCAGACCGCGGTCGCTCGGTTTCGCGTGGCCGCGATTTGCCGACCGCGCGAATCTGATCTGCACTCTTGAGATCGAGCGGATTCACGCGTTTGATTGGAACCGCGATGCCGTTCCAATCAAACCCGATCCGCTCTGGACCCGACGCCCGTCTCGCCGTCCCGACGATGGGCGTGTTGCTGCTCGCGGGCCTGACGCTGGTCTGGGGCGTCAACTGGCCGGTGATGAAGATCTCGCTGAACGAGATCCCGCCGTGGACGTTCCGGGCGATGACGACGCCGGTCGGCGGCCTCGTGCTTCTGATCTGCGCCCGCGCGAGCGGTCGGGCGCTCGCGGTGCCGCGCAGGCTGTGGGGCGCGATCCTTGTCGTCGCGCTCTTCAACTCCGCGATCCTGCACCTGCTCTCGTCCTACGGCCTCAGCTTGCTGAGCGCGGGACGGGCGGCCATCCTCGTCTTCACCATGCCCATCTGGGCCTCGGTGTTCGCGGTCTTCGTGCTCGGCGAGGCAATGACGCCTCGCCGCGTCGCCGCCCTTCTCGCAGGCGCCGCGGGGATCGCCACGCTCATGTGGGGGGAACTCGCCTCCTTCGGGGCGACGCCCAAGGGCGCCGCCATGATGCTGGGAGCGGCGCTTTCGTGGGCGCTGGGAACCGTGCTTTTAAAGCGGATCGATTGGTCGATCCCCACCGTGACCCTGACCGGCTGGCAACTCATGATCGGCGGCGTGCCGCTGATTGTCGGCAGCCTCGCGTTCGAGGTCCCGGCCTGGCAGCCGGCGTCCTTGGCCGCCTGGGCGGGCGTCTTCTACAACGTCTTCGCGGTGATCAGCCTCGGCACGTATCTTTGGGTGCGCGCCGTCCGTCTGCTGCCCGCGGGCGTGTCCGCGCTCGGCACCCTGATGATCCCGGTGATCGGCGTGATCTCGGGCGCGCTCTGGCTCGGCGAGCCCTTGGGCTGGCGCGAGGCCGGGGGCCTCGTCTTCATCCTGGCGGCGCTTTGGCTGACGCTCTTCGGGGCGCGCGCGGACTCGCTTGGGCGACCATGATCGCCGCCATCGCAACCGAGTGAACCGACGATGCCGCCAACGCTCGCCGTCCGCGCCGAGACCTGGCCGCTGAAGGGTGCGTTCGCGCTCTCGCGGGGCGTCAAGACGACCGTCGAGGTGGTCGTCGCCGAGGTTACGGACGGCGAACTCAAGGGGCGCGGCGAGGCGGTGCCCTATCCGCGCTACGCCGAGACGGTGGCGGGCGTGGTCGCGGCGATCGAAGCACAGGCCGGCGCCGTCGCCGCCGGAATGGACCGCGCGGGCCTCGCCTCCGCCATGTCGGCGGGTGCGGCGCGCTGCGCGCTGGACTGCGCGATCTGGGACCTGGCGGCCAAGCGCGATGGCGTCCGTGCCTGGACCCTCGCCGGAGTCCCCGCGCCGCGCCCCATCCCGACCTTCGATACCCTTTCCTTGGACGCGCCCGAGGCCATGGGCCGGGCGGCGGCCGCCCTTCGCGACTGGGGCGCGCTCAAGGTCAAACTGGGGCGCGAATCTGTCGTCGAATGTATGCGCGCCGTTCGCGAAGCCGCGCCCGCGGCGCGCCTGATCGTCGATCCCAACGAGGCCTGGACCATCGAGGACTTGCGCGGGTTCGCCGGGGCGCTCGCCGATCTCGGCGTCGAGATGATCGAGCAGCCCTTGCCCGCGGGCGCCGACGAGGCGCTTTCCGGATTCGCTTCGCCGATCCCGTTGTGCGCCGACGAATCGTGCCATACCGCGGCGGACTTGAGCGCGCTTGCCGGGCGCTACGAAATTGTCAGCATCAAGCTCAACAAGACGGGCGGGCTCACCGAGGCGCTTCGTCTCGCCGACGCCGCGCGGGCGGGCGGGTTCGGGATCATGGCGGGCTGCATGGTGTCGACGTCGTTGGCGCTGGCGCCGGCGACGCTGCTGGCCGAGGGTGCGGCCATCGTCGATCTCGACGGGCCGCGCTGGCTCGCGCGCGACCGCGATCACGGCCTTGTTTACGAAGGGGGCCGCGTGCATCCGCCGGCGCCGGAGCTTTGGGGGTAGGGAGCGGCGTTACTCGGTTGCCGCCGCACGCGCTGTTGTCCGGACCTTCCGTTTCCTGGGCCGGGCCGAGGCAGGCGCCCGAGGCCGCTTGCGCGCGCGAAGCGCCCGGGTCTTCGCCGCGTCCACCGCGCCTTCGGGCGTCAGCACGACGGCGTAATCGCGCTTGGCCGCGCGCCGCGAGACCATGCCGTTGGCCACGTCGTCTGCGACGCGTTCCGGGGCGCGACGAAGGGGATCGCCGAGTCCGCCGCCGCCCGGGATCTCGATGACCAGCCTGTCGCCCGCCGCGATCGCCTGGCGGCCCTTGCCGCGAAGCGCAGCGCCGGCCGCCGTCGAAACCCGCCCCGCGGCACCTTTATGGCCACCCCGGCGTCCGCGGGCCGGATGCGCGATGCGGTCGAACATCGCCGACAGCACGAACGGCGCGCCGTCGGCGTGGGCGATCTCCATCACCTGGCCGGCGCCGCCGCGCATCTCGCCGGCGCCGCCGGAATCGCAGATGTACTCCTTGCGCCAAATCACGATGGGCGCGATGGCCTCGTTGACCTCGGCCGGCGTGCTGCGGACCCCGGACGGAAAGGCGGTCGCCGACATCCCGTCCTTGCCCGGCCGGCCGCCGGTGCCGCCGGTATGGAAGAGTGCCACCGTGAACGGATCGGATTCCGTGGCGCCTGCGTCGTCGGAGGTCCCGTGGCCGCCCATGAGGATCGGGATCCAGAGGCACGACGCCCCTTCCGCCGGAACACCGCCCGCGAGCGCCTTATCCAGGCACCCGAGCACCACGTCGGGCAGCATCTGGCCGATCACGTGGCGGGCGGCGACCGCGCACGGCCTGGGCGCGTTCAGGATCGTTCCCTCGGGCGCCGTGACGCGGACCGGCGCCAACGAGCCCGCGTTGTTGGGGATGCGCGCGCCGACGGCGCAGCGCACCCCGAACGAGGCGTAGGCCTGGGTGTAGGTGATGGGCACGTTGATGCCGTAGCCCGAGAGCCCGGACGTGCCGGCGAAGTCGACGTCGATATGATTGCGCGTGACGGTCATGGCGGCGACCAGGTCGATCGCGCGGTCGTAACCGTCGATACGCATGCGGTTCTTATAGGTGCCGGGCGGAACCTTTCGAATCTCGTCGATCATCGCGGCCCGCGATTGGGCGATGATGGAATCCGCGAGGCGGTCCAGCGAATCGAGCTCGAACTCCGCCATCATCTCGACCAGGCGCTTGCAGCCCATGTCGTTGCACGCGGCCAGGGAATAAAGATCGCCTTCCACCTGCACCGGCTCGCGCACGTTGGCGGCGACGATCTCCAAGAGGGTGCGGTTGATCGCGCCCTTCTCGGCGAGCGCCATGATGGGGACGTTGAGCCCTTCCTCGAACACCTGGCGGCCGTCGGGGCCGAAGCCGACGCCGCCGATGTCGACCACGTGACAGGTGGCCGCCAACAAAGCCACCACGCGCCCATCGCGGAAGGCCGGCGTCACCACGGTGAAGTCGTTCAGGTGCCCGGTCCCGAGCCACGGGTCGTTGGTCAGATACGCGTCGCCCTCGCTCATTGTCTCGGGCGGAAACTTGGCGCGGAAGTGGTTGACCGACGCCGCCATGGCGTTGACGTGGCCCGGCGTTCCGGTCACCGCCTGGGCCAGCATCCGGCCTCCCAGGTCGAACACCCCGGCGGACAGGTCGCCGCACTCGCGGACCGCGGTCGAGAACGCGGTCCGGACCAGGGTCTGGGCCTGCTCCTCGACCACCGCGATCAGCCGGTTCCACATGAGCTGGGTGTGGATCAGCTCCAAGTCCGAGTTTCGTTTCATGGGCGCGTGTCCTGCTTCGCCGCCTTGCGCGTCAGCACAATGTAACCGAGCGCGTTGAGGTGCGCATCGAAAGAGGCGGGCACCACGGTGGTGGTCTGGTCCTCCGCGATCAGCGCCGGGCCGCGGATTTGCGCACCCGGCTTCAAGTCCTCGCGCCAATAGACCGGCGCGTCCACGTAATCGGCGCGTTGGGCCTCGAACAAAGGGCGCATGCTTCGGGCTTCCGGGCGCTTGCGCCGGGCGCGCGTACGGCCGACCGGCGCCGGCGCGGGCACGATCGAGCGCAGGGTCAGCGTCCAGGTCAGGACCTCGACGTCGAGGCCGGGGATGGTGCGCCCGAAAAGGCTCTCGTAGGTCTCGTCGAAGGCGAGGCGCATCGTCGCCGCGTCGCGGGCGCGAAGCGTGCGCACCGGCAGCGCGACCTCGATCTCGTGGCCTTGGCCGACGTAGCGCATGTAAGCGGTCCGCAATTCGTCCAACGCGGCGTTTGGCGCGGCCTGACGGACCACGTGAAGCGCTTCGGCGCGCATCTCGCGATGGACGGCGTTGAGCGGCGCTGCCTCGAATGCCGAAAGCCTCAAGTGGCGACTGCGCACCACCTCGTAAGCGACCGGGGCGCGCAGGAATCCGATCGCGGCGCCGACGCCGGCGCCGGTGGGCACGACGATCGTGTCGATCCCGAGCTTGTCGGCGAGGCGCGGCGCGTGCAGCGGCGCAGCACCGCCATAGGCCACCAACGCCCGGCCCGCGGCCGAGCGCCCCCATTCGATGGCGTGCACCCGGGCCGCGTTGGCCATGTTCTCGTCCACCACCTCGCTAACGGCGAAGGCGGCGAGCGGTTGCGAAAGATTCAGCGACGCCCCGATGGTGCTGGCAAGCGCCGCGCCCGCGCGTTCGGGTGTGATGCGGACCGCGCCGCCGGCGAAACGCGCCGCGTCCAGCCGCCCGAGCACCAGATCCGCATCCGTCACCGTCGGCCGGCACCCGCCGCGACCGTAACACGCGGGTCCCGGCTCGGCGCCCGCGCTTTCGGGCCCCACGGTCACCCGCCGAAGCGTGTCCACGGCGGCGATGGACCCCCCGCCGGCGCCGATTTCGACCATCTCGATCGCGGGGATGCGAAGCGGCAGGCCGCTTCCCTTCAGGAACCGGTAGACCCGGCCCACCTCGAAGGCGCGCGTGGTCAGGGGCTCGGCGCCGTCGATCAGGCAGACCTTGGCGGTGGTGCCGCCCATGTCGAACGACAGCACGCGTTTGAATCCGCATTCAGCGGCGATCCGGCCGGCCAGGATCGCGCCGCCGGCGGGTCCCGATTCGACGAGGCGGACCGGAAAGCGCGTCGCGGTCTCCAGCGTCGCCAGCCCGCCCGACGACGTCATCAGCAGGAACGGCGCCGTGATCCCGATCGCGCGCAACCTCGCGTCCAGCGCCTTCAGATAGCCCGCCATCAGGGGCTGGACGTAGGCGTTGGCGCAGGTGGTGGACTGGCGCTCGTACTCGCGGATCTCGGGGCAGACGGCGGACGCGAGCGAGATGTTCAAATCGGGGATTGCGTCGGCGATGATCTCGGCGACGCGGCGCTCGTGGCGGTCGTCCACGTAGGCGTGGATCAGGCCGATGGCGACGCTTTCGATCTTCTCCGCCTCGATGCGGGGAATCAGGGCCGCGACCGAATCCTCGTCCAAGGGGATCAGGACCCGGCCCTGGGCGTCGAGGCGCTCGCGCACCGGCCAGCGCAGGCTTCTCGGCACCAGCGGGGTGGGACGGTCGATCAGGATGTCGTACTGCTCGAAGCGGTTCTCGTGCGCCATCTCCAAGGAATCGCGGAATCCCTCGGTCACGATCAGCGCGGTCCGGGCGCCCTTGCGCTCGATCAGCGCGTTGGTCGCCAGCGTCGTTCCGTGGACGACCAGGTCGATCCGTTCGGGCGTGAGACTTGCGCTCGCGAGCACCGTGTCGATCCCGTCGAGGACGCCGCGTTCGGGCGCCCGCGCCGTGGTCAGCACCTTGGCGGTGATCAGGCGCTCGCCGACGGCAACCACCACGTCGGTGAACGTGCCGCCGATGTCGACTGCCAGGCGGACGGAATCCTTCTTTGCTGCCAAGGGTGCTCTCGCTCGGACGCAGGTGGACGCCAGTATAGGGCGCGCCGGATCGGACGGCGCCGGGGCTAGAGCGGATCGCGTTTGATTGGAACCGCAATGCGGTTGCAATCGAATGCGTGAATCCGCTCGAACTCGATAGTGCAGACCAGATTCACGTGGTTGGCGGATCGTCCTAGGCGAAACCGAGCGACCACGATCTGGTCTAGTCTATGGTGAGCACGATCTTTCCGAAGTTCTCGTTCCTCTCCAGCATGGCGTGCGCCTCGCTCACGCGTTCGAGCGGGAAGGTGGCGTGCACGATGGGCTTGATGGCGCCGCTTTCGAACGCGGGCAGCCAGCGCTCACGGAACCGCTTGATGATCGCGCGCTTCTCGTTCACGGACTGGGCGCGCATGGTGAAGCCGAGGATGCAGAGCCGCTTGCGCATCATGGCGTTCATCTGGAATGTGTCGATGTTTCCGCCCAAGGTTCCGACCATGATCAAGCGCCCCCGGTTTTTGAGGAGCGAGAGGTTGCGCATGAACGCGCCGGCGCCGACGAAGTCCTCGATCACGTCGACGCCCTTGCCCTTGGACTGGTTGAACGCCATCTCTACGAAATCGTGGGTCTTGTAGTTCCAGCCCGCATCCGCCCCCAGCGCCAATAGGCGCTCGACCTTGCCGTTGTCGCCGGCCGTGAAATAGACCACCGACCCGTGATGCTTGGCCATCTGGATCGCGGCGGTGCCGACCCCGCTGCCGCCGGCGTGCACCAAAAGCGTCTCGCGCCTCTTGAGCTGGCCGAGCCCGAAGACGGTCTCCTGGGCGGTCAGGAACACCTCGATCACGGCGCCGCCCTCGGCGAAGCTCCAGCCCGCGGGCATCGGAACGGCGAGGCCCCGGTCGATCCGCGCATACTCCGCGTAGGCGCCCTCGGCCACCAGCCCCATGACCCTCTCGCCCGGCTTCCACTCGTCCACGTTCGCGCCGACCGAGTCCACCTCGCCGGCGAGCTCGAGGCCGAGGATGTTGCCGACGCCGGGCGGCATCGGATACCGGCCCTGTCTTTGGATCGCATCGGCGCGGTTGATGCCGGCGGCGCGCACGCGTACCAGAATGTCGTCCGGCCCGGGCGCGGGCTTCGGCGTTTCGCCGATCTGCATGACCTCGGGCCCGCCGTAAGTGGGCATCGTCACCGTGCGCATTGTGCTCTCCTCGCTCGATCGTTCGCGCGCGCCGGTCCCGCTCAGGTCCGGGCCGCGTATTCGCAGATCGCCTCGATCATGCGCGTGATGTTGGCTTTGAGCTCGGCGTAGCCTTCGTGCGGCACCA
>JAKZXM010000266.1:0-7456 GCA_047514975.1 Rhodospirillales bacterium | reverse complement strand
GATGGAGGTCTGGGCGCTGGAAGCCTACGGCGCGGCCTACACCCTGCAGGAGATGCTGACCGTCAAGTCGGACGACGTATCCGGCCGCACCAAGGTCTACGAGGCGATCGTCAAGGGCGACGACAACTTCGAGGCCGGCATACCGGAGTCCTTCAACGTTCTGGTCAAGGAGCTTCGCTCCCTCGGCCTCAATGTCGAGCTGAAGCAGCACGCCCCCTGATCGCGCCGCGAGGCGCCGTGGCAAGCTATCCAGGTATCACGACCTCATCTATCGGGAGAAACCGATGCACGAGTTGATGAACATCTTCGGCCAGCCGACCGGAACCCAGAGTTTCGATCAGATTCGCATCTCGATCGCCAGCCCCGAGCGCATCCACTCGTGGTCCTTTGGCGAAATCAAAAAGCCGGAGACGATCAACTACCGCACGCTCAAGCCCGACCGCGACGGGCTCTTCTCCGCTCGCATCTTCGGGCCGGCCAAGGATTACGAATGCCTGTGCGGCAAGTACAAGCGCATGAAATACCGCGGCATCACGTGCGAAAAGTGCGGCGTCGAGGTTACCCTGTCGAAAGTACGGCGCGAACGCATGGGCCACATCGAATTGGCCGCGCCAGTCGCCCACATCTGGTTCCTCAAGTCCCTGCCCTCGCGTATCGGGCTGGTGCTCGACATGACGCTCAAGGATCTCGAGCGGGTGCTCTATTTCGAGAACTTCGTGGTCATCGAGCCCGGATTGTCGCCGCTGAAGCAGAATCAGCTGCTGTCCGAGGAGGAGTTTCTCGCGGCCCAGGACGAATACGGCGAGGACGCCTTCACCGCCGGCATCGGCGCCAGCGCGATTCGCCAGATGCTTGCATCGGTCGATCTCGAGGCCGTCCGCGAGGAACTTCGCACCGAGCTTGCCGAAACCACGTCCGTCGTAAAGCCCAAGAAGCTCGTCAAGCGGCTCAAGTTGATCGAGTCCTTCATGACGTCGGGCAACCGTCCGGAGTGGATGATTCTGACCGTCGTTCCGGTGATTCCGCCGGACCTAAGGCCGCTGGTACCGCTCGACGGAGGACGCTTCGCCACATCGGACCTCAACGACCTTTACCGCCGGGTCATCAACCGCAACAACCGGCTAAAGCGCCTGATGGAATTGCGCGCGCCCGACATCATCATCCGCAACGAAATGCGTATGCTGCAAGAGGCAGTGGACGCGCTTTTCGACAATGGCCGACGCGGCCGCGTCATCACCGGCGCCAACAAGCGTCCCCTCAAGTCGCTCAGCGACATGCTCAAGGGAAAACAGGGCCGGTTCCGCCAGAACCTGCTTGGCAAGCGCGTCGATTACTCCGGCCGTTCGGTCATCGTCGTCGGACCCGAACTCAAGCTTCATCAGTGTGGATTGCCGAAGAAGATGGCGCTTGAGCTGTTCAAGCCGTTCATTTACTCGCGGCTCGAAACGCTGGGGCTCGCGGCCACCGTGAAGATGGCCAAGAAGATGGTGGAGTTGGAGCGGGGCGAAGTCTGGGACATCCTCGAGGAGGTGATTCGCGAGCACCCGGTGCTCTTGAACCGGGCGCCGACACTGCACCGCCTCGGCATTCAGGCCTTCGAGCCTGTGCTCATCCAAGGCAAGGCGATCCAGCTGCATCCGCTGGTCTGCACCGCCTTTAACGCCGACTTCGACGGCGACCAGATGGCGGTGCACGTGCCGCTCTCGTTGGAGGCCCAGCTCGAGGCCCGGGTCCTGATGATGTCGACCAACAATATTCTCAGCCCCTCGAACGGCAGGCCGATCATCGTGCCTTCGCAGGACATCGTGCTCGGGCTTCATTACCTGACCCTGCATCGCGACGGCGAGCCTGGCGAAGGCTCTTCATATGTCGACATGGGCGAGATCGAGCGCGCGCTCGAAAGCGGCGCGGTGAGCCTGCACGCCGGCGTCCAGTCGCGCTACCGCACCGTCGACGAAAAGGGCAATCCGACGACGGAACGCGTCGAGACGACGCCCGGGCGGATGATGCTGTCCGAGATCCTGCCGCGGAATCCCAAGGTTCCCTTCGCCCTGATGAACCAGGTCTTGACCAAGAAGGAGATCAGCCAGCTCATCGACGTGGTCTACCGCCACTGCGGCCAGAAGGAGACCGTGATCTTCGCCGACCGCATGATGGCGCTGGGCTTCGATTATGCGTGCCGGGCCGGAATCTCGTTCGGCAAGGACGACATGGTCGTGCCGCGCACGAAGGACGCGATCGTATCGAAAACGCGCGACCTCGTCGCCGAGTACGAGCAGCAGTACCTCGACGGCCTGATCACCCACGGCGAGCGATACAACAAAGTCATCGACGCATGGTCGCAATGCACCGACAAGGTCGCCGACGAGATGATGAAGGCGATAACCGGTGTCGACTCCACCGTCGATCCTGCGACCGAGCGCCATACCTCGTTCAACTCGATCGCCATGATGGCCAATTCGGGCGCCCGCGGCTCGGCGCAGCAGATGAAGCAGCTCGCGGGCATGCGCGGACTAATGGCCAAGCCGTCCGGTGAGATCATCGAGACGCCGATCATCTCCAATTTCAAGGAAGGGCTGAACGTCCTCGAGTACTTCAATTCGACGCACGGGGCACGCAAGGGGCTCGCCGACACCGCGCTCAAGACCGCGAATTCAGGTTACCTCACGCGGCGACTGGTGGACGTGGCCCAGGACTGCATTATCGTCGAGTTCGATTGCGGCACCAAGAAGGGGCTCACGGTCAGCGAAGTGCTCGAGGGCGGCGAAGTGATCGTGCCCCTGTCCGAGCGAATCTTGGGCCGGACGACGGCGGTAAGGATTGTCGATCCGGTGTCCGGCCGTGTCGTCATCAAGGCCGGCCAGGGGATCGACGAGAACATGTGCGATCTGATCGACAGCGTCGGCGTTGAATCGGTCCTCATTCGCTCGGTGCTGACCTGCGAGAGCCATCGCGGAGTGTGCGCGGCGTGCTATGGCCGCGATCTCGCGCGCGGCACCAGCGTCAACCTGGGCGAGGCCGTCGGCGTCATCGCGGCGCAGTCGATCGGCGAGCCGGGCACCCAGCTGACCATGCGCACATTCCACATCGGCGGTACGGCGCAGCTCGCCGAGCAATCGAGCGTCGAAGTCGCGTACGCCGGCATCGTCAAGATCGTCAACCGCAACGTGATCGAGGATTCCGAGGGGCGCCTTGTCGTCATGGGGCGCAACCTCGAGATCACCTTGGTGGACGACAAGGGTCGCAAAAAGGCGCGCCATCGCGTGCCCTATGGGGCGCGGCTGCTGTTCGACGACGGCGCGACGGTCGAAAAGGGCGACAAGCTCCTCGAATGGGATCCCTACACCATCCCCATCATTACCGAGCTCGAGGGCGTGGTCACGTATGCCGACCTGGTCGAAGGCGTCTCGATGCGCGAATACGTCGACGAGGCGACGGGCATCGCCAACAAGGTTGTCATTGACTGGCGCCAGCAACCGAAAGGAGCCGAGCTCAGGCCGCGCATCACGCTTCGCAACAAGGACGGCGAGGTCTTGACGCTGGCGAACGACCTCGAAGCACGCTACTTCCTTTCCGTCGACGCGATCCTCTCGGTCGAGGACGGGGGCGACGTCCGCGCCGGAGATGTCCTGGCGCGTATTCCCCGCGAATCGACCAAGACGCGCGATATCACCGGCGGCCTGCCACGTGTGGCCGAGCTCTTCGAGGCCCGCATTCCCAAGGACCACGCGGTGATGAGCGAGATCTCGGGGACCGTCGAGTACGGCAAGGACTACAAAGCCAAACGGCGCATCGTCGTGCGCCCCGAAGGCGGCGGCGATCCGGCCGAGTATCTCGTCGCGAAGGGCAAGCACATCAGCGTCCGGGAAGGCGATTACGTCGAGAAGGGCGACTTGCTGCTCGACGGCAATCCGGTGCCGCACGACATTCTGCGGATCCTCGGCGTCGAGGCGCTGGCCCGCTACCTCATCGCCGAGATCCAAGAGGTTTACCGGCTTCAGGGGGTCAAGATAAACGACAAGCATATCGAGCTCATCACCCGGCAAATGCTGCAAAAGGTCGAGATCGTCGATCCCGCCGAGACGACGTTGCTGGTCGGCGAGCAGGTCGACCGAATCGAATTCGACGAGATCAACGCGCGAGCCGTGGAGGAGAAGCGCAAGCCGGCGACCTCCTCGGCCGTGCTTCTCGGTATCACCAAAGCCTCGCTGCAGACCGGCTCGTTCATCTCGGCGGCCTCGTTCCAGGAAACCACTCGCGTGCTGACCGAGGCCGCGGTCTCGGGCCGTGTCGACCACCTCATCGGGCTCAAGGAGAACGTGATCGTTGGCCGCCTTATCCCGGCGGGAACGGGCGACGCGATCAAACGCTTCAAGCAGATCGCAGGCGCGCGCGACGAAGAGGTCGAGGCGGCCATCGAGGCGCAGCGCGAAGCCGAACGGGCCGCCGAGGAGGCCGAGCGCGTGGCCGCGGAAGCGGAGGAGGCAAGCTCCGTCGCCTGAGGCGTATCGGTGGCTGCGGGCGGCTCGCGGAAGAGTCGCCCAAGGGACGCGCGAAGGCGCGGAAACAGGGGGAATCGACCCGAATTTCGCTTGACGTAGCGGCCGGCCCCTAACTACACTCTGCGGCTCATTCGGGCGCAGGTTGGGGGCGACGTTACCCCGACGCTGCGCCGGTGGCAATTTAGGTGTTTGGTCATTGGGCGCACTTTGGGCGCCCACCACGGCAGCGGGCGAGGCGGGGGATGCTTGCTGCCGCGTGTCGTTCTGCCTTGGAGGGATGGGCGAGAGGCAATGAAATGCCGACGGTAAATCAGTTGGTCCGCAGGGCGCGCAAGCGCCAGATCGAGCACAACAAGGTGCCGGCCCTCGAGGCTTGTCCGCAGCGGCGCGGGGTTTGCACGCGGGTCTATACCGCGACGCCGAAGAAGCCGAACTCGGCGCTGCGCAAGGTCGCCCGGGTGAGGCTTACCAACGGCTTCGAGGTCATCAGCTATATCCCCGGCGAGGGCCACAACCTGCAAGAACACTCGGTGGTCATGATCCGCGGCGGCCGCGTCAAGGACATGCCCGGCGTGCGCTATCACGTGATCCGCGGCCTACTTGATACCCAGGCGGTGTCGGACCGTCGCCAGCGGCGCTCCAAGTACGGCGCCAAGCGGCCCAAATAGGACCCGCCAAGAGATGTCCCGCCGCCGCGCCGCCGAAAAACGTGAGGTCCTGAACGACGCCAAATACGGCGACCGCGTGGTGACGAAGTTCATGAATTCACTGATGTTCGCGGGCAAGAAGTCGCTCGCCGAAGGGATTCTTTACGGCGCCTTCACCCGTATCGAGGAGCGCTCGGGCCAGGATCCGTTGAAGGTCTTCCACGAGGCCTTGGACAACGTCAGGCCGGCGATCGAGGTGCGCTCTCGCCGGGTCGGCGGCGCGACCTATCAGGTACCGGTCGAGGTCCGATCCGAGCGCGGCCAAGCGCTCGCGATCCGCTGGTTGATCAGCACCGCGCGCGGCCGCTCCGAGCAAACCATGACCGAGCGGCTGTCGGCCGAATTGCTCGACGCGGCCAACTCTCGCGGCACCGCGGTGAAGAAGCGCGAGGATACCCACCGCATGGCCGAGGCCAACAAGGCGTTCTCGCACTACCGCTGGTAAGCGGTTTCCCGCGAAGACCGAGCATCACGGCCATGGCCCGCACCACTCCGCTTGAGCGCTACCGCAACATTGGCATCATGGCCCACATCGACGCGGGCAAGACGACCACGACCGAGCGCATCCTCTATTACACCGGTCGCTCCTACAAGATGGGCGAGGTCCACGACGGGACCGCAGTCATGGATTGGATGGAGCAAGAGCAGGAGCGCGGCATCACCATCACCTCTGCCGCGACAACCTGCGAGTGGCGGGACCACCGCATCAATATCATCGACACGCCCGGACACGTCGATTTTACGATCGAAGTCGAGCGCTCCCTACGCGTTCTCGACGGCGCGGTCGCCGTTTTCGATAGCGTCGCCGGTGTCGAGCCGCAAAGCGAGACGGTGTGGCGCCAGGCCGACCGATATGGGGTGCCGCGCGTATGCCTGGTCAACAAGATGGACCGCGTTGGCGCGGATTTTTTTCGCTGTGTCGACATGATCGAGGACCGACTCGAGGCCGTGCCGCTGGTCATCCAGCTTCCCGTCGGCGCCGAGGCGGACTACCTCGGGGTCGTCGATCTCGTGCGCATGCGGGCCATCGTGTGGCACGAGGAGACCCTCGGCGCCGAGTTCACCGAACTCGACGTGCCCGCCGAGATGGAGGAGCTCGCGCTTTCCTGGCGCGCACGGATGGTAGAGACCGCGCTCGAGGCCGACGATGAGGCGCTCGAGGCGTATCTCGACGGGCACGAGCCGGACGCGGCGACGCTCAAACGCTGCATCCGCGCCGGCACCGTCGCCGGCAAGTTCGTTCCCGTCCTCAACGGCGCGGCCTTCAAGAACCGGGGCGTCCAGCCGCTATTGGATGCCGTCGTCGATTACCTGCCCTCGCCAAGCGATGTCGCATCGGTGCTCGGTCTAAGCGCCGACGGTCGTAGCGAGGTCACTCGGGAATCGTCCGACGACGAGCCGTTCGCGGCGCTGGCGTTCAAGATCATGGCCGATCCCTACGTTGGCTCGTTGAGCTTCGTTCGCGTCTACTCCGGGATCTTGAGCACAGGATCGAACGTGCTCAACACGACCAAAGGCAAGCGCGAGCGGGTCGGCCGCATGCTCTTGATGCACGCCAATTCGCGCGAGGACGTCAAGGAGGCGCGTGCCGGCGACATCGTGGCGCTGGCCGGGCTCAAGAGCACGAGCACCGGCGATACCCTGAGCGACGCCGGCAAGCCGGTGATCCTGGAGCGCATCGATTTTCCCGATCCCGTCATCGAGATCGCCGTCGAGCCCAAAACGAAGAACGATCAGGAGAAGCTGGGGGCCGCGCTCGCCCGCCTCGCCGCCGAGGACCCCTCGTTCCGCGTCTCGTCCGACCCCGAGAGCGGCCAGACGCTGATCGAGGGCATGGGTGAACTCCACCTCGAGATCATCGTCGATCGTCTGCGGCGCGAGTTCAAGGTCGAGGCGAACGTCGGGGCCCCTCAGGTCGCCTATCGCGAGACCATCACGGCCGAGGTGGTGGTCGATTACACGCACAAGAAACAGACCGGCGGCGCCGGCCAGTTTGCGCGCATCAAGTTGCGCCTCGAGCCCTTGGCGGCTGGCTCGGGCGTCGAATTTGAAAGCGCCGCGGTCGGCGGTTCGGTACCCAAGGAGTTTCTGCGCGCGGTCCAAAAGGGAATCGAGGCGACCGCGCAGTCTGGGATTTTGGCGGGGTTTCCGGTCATCGACTTCAAGGCCACTGTACTCGACGGCGCCTCGCACGAGGTCGATTCGAGTGCGCTCGCGTTCGAAATCGCGGCCCGCTCGGCGTTCCGC
>JAKZXM010000265.1:0-3324 GCA_047514975.1 Rhodospirillales bacterium | reverse complement strand
CGCCTTCTTGCTCGACAGCACCAATTTAGATATAGACTCCGCCTTTGCCGCCGCCGAGGCTTTCGTTTCCCGGCGCCTCGGGCATCTCGTTGCGCGCTGAGCCGAGCGTTCGCGTGGATCGAGCCGGCGGCCTACTGTGTTAGCGATAGGGAGATCGCTGTGAGCGAAGATACCGCAAGTTCCGAGTCCCAGGACGACGGCGGCGCCATGCCGCCGCCGGACGAGAATTTCGCCGAATTGCTCGAGGGCGCGTACGGCACCCTGCAGAATCTCGAAGGCACGGTGGTGCCGGGCACCGTCATCGCTATCGAAAACGACGTGGCGCTCATCGACGTGGGCCTCAAGTCCGAGGGGCGGGTGCCGATCCGAGAGTTCGCCGCGCCCGGCCAGGACGCGGAGATCAAGATCGGGGACACGGTCGAGGTCTACCTCGAACGCATGGAAAGCAAGACCGGCGAATCGATCCTAAGCCGGAAGAAAGCGCGCCGCGAAGAAGCGTGGAGCAAGCTCGAGCAAGCGTTCAACGAGGAAGAGCGGGTCGAGGGCGTCATCTTCGGCCGCGTCAAGGGCGGCTTCATGGTCGATCTTTCGGGGGCGGTGGCCTTCCTGCCGGGAAGCCAGGTCGATGTGCGGCCGGTGCGCGAGATCGGCGCACTGATGGGCTCGAAGGAGCCGTTCCAGATCCTCAAAATGGACCGCCGCCGGGGCAACATCGTGGTTTCGCGCCGCGCCGTCCTCGAGGAGGCCCGCGCCGAGGCCCGCGCCGAGGTGGTCGCCAATCTGGCCGAGGGCCAGATCCACGACGGCGTCGTCAAGAACATCACCGATTATGGCGCCTTCGTCGACCTCGGCGGGATCGACGGGCTTTTGCATGTCACCGACATCTCGTGGCGGCGCATCGGCCACCCGAGGGAGGTCGTGAGCATCGGCCAGACCGTCCGGGTGCAGGTCATTCGCGTGAACATCGAAACGCAGCGCATCTCGCTCGGCATCAAACAACTCGAGGCCGATCCCTGGGACGGGGTCGAGGCCAAATACCCGATCGGCACCAAGTTCACCGGCCGCGTCACCAACATCACCGATTACGGCGCCTTCGTCGAGCTCGAGGCCGGCGTCGAGGGATTGGTCCACGTCTCGGAGATGAGCTGGACCAAGAAGAACATCCACCCCGGCAAGATCATCTCCACCAGCCAGCAGGTCGAGGTGATGGTGCTCGACGTCGATCCGGTCAAGCGGCGGATCAGCCTCGGTCTTAAACAGTGCATGGAGAACCCGTGGGAGAGCTTCCTCGAGAAGTACCCGCCCGGATCGGTAATCGAGGGTAAGATCAAGAGCATCACCGAATTCGGCCTGTTCGTCGGCCTCGACGAAGAGGTGGACGGGATGGTTCACCTGTCCGATATCAGCTGGGAGCGCTCCGGCGACGAAGCCATCGCCCAGTGCAACAAGGGCGATACCGTCAAGGCCAAGGTGCTCGACGTGAGCGTCGATCGCGAGCGCATCAGCCTCGGCATCAAGCAACTCACCGATGACCCGTTCGCCGCCGGCGACATCAAACGCGGCGCGCGCGTCACCTGTACGGTCACCTCGGTCAAGGACGCCGGCATCGAGGTCGCGCTGTCCAACGGCTCGATCGGATTCATTCGACGATCGGACCTCGGGCGCGACCGCTCCGAGCAACGGACCGACCGATTCGCCGTGGGCGAGCGGATCGACGCCAGGATCAGCAGCGTCGATCGCGACGCCCGCCGCGTTACCCTGTCGATCAAGGCGCTCGAGATTGCCGACGAGAAGCAAGCGATGGCGCAGTACGGCTCGTCCGATTCCGGCGCCAGCCTGGGTGATATCCTGGGCGCCGCCCTTAGCCGCAGCCAAGCCGCCCGCGACGCCGAAAGCGAATCCGCCGCCGCCGAGGCCGGGGCCGAAACCGCCGAGGCGGGCGAAGAGCGCGCAGACGAGGGCCCACCGCCCGAGAGCGAGGCGGCAGAGAGCGACGAGGCCGTCGCTAGCGCCCAAGACGCCGAGGGAGAATCCGACGCGGCGCCGGACACCGAGCGTGAGACGACGACCGAGGAGGTCGCCGCGGGCGAGGGAAAGGCGGCGGAGGGCGAAAACAAGGCCACGGAGGCCACGGAGGCCACGGAGGCCACGGCCAAGCCAAAGCGCAAGACCAAGGCCAAGGCCAAACCCAAGAACGAAACCGCGGCCTCGGGCGGCGCCGCGGCGGAGGCCCCCTCGGGCGGCGAGAAAAAGACGGCGGCCAAGAAAAAGCCCGCGTCCGAGAAACCCGAAGCCTGATCTTGGACGCCGTCCCGGCCTTGGGCCGGCTCCCGAATCCGAGCCGGCCCAGCGCGAAAAGCTTTTTGTTCAGAACCACTTATGCTTGACGGCATGGTCCCGGTTTGGCACCCTGAACGGGTGGCGGACCGCTTTGTCGGCCGCGCGCGGAGGGTGGGAAGAGCGCATCGATGGTCAAATCGGAACTGATATTGCGACTCGCCCAGCGCAACCCCCATCTCTATCAGCGCGATATCGAGCGCATTGTCGGAACCATCTTCGAGGAGATATCGAACGCGCTGGCGAGCGGCGACCGTGTCGAGCTCCGGGGTTTCGGCGCCTTCTCGGTGAAGCACCGCGCGGCAAGGATCGCGCGCAACCCGCGTACCGGCGCCTCGGTGCATGTCAGCGACAAACATGTCCCGTTCTTCAAGGCCGGCAAAGAGTTGCGCGAGGGCCTCAACGGCATCAAATCCCGGACCGATACCTGAGCGGAGGGGGCGTGAGATTCGCCTCTTGGATCATCGTCATTGTCGTCGCCATCGGCTTCGCCGCGTTCGCCGTGGCCAATCGCGGCTGGGTCGAGGTGAGCCTGGCTCCGTTGCCGTTTTCCTTCGGCCTGCCGCTGTTTGCGATCATCATCGTCGTGTTGATTCTCGGAACCCTGATCGGCGCCGCCGCGGTGTGGCTGTCGGGCGCGCGGAATCGTCGCCTGGCGCGCCGCACCCGACGCCGCGCCGGACAGTTGGAGCGCGAATTGTTCCGCGCCCGGGCCGAGGCCGCCAGCAACGCCCTCGAATCTCGCGACCCGGTTCCCGCGGCGAGCTCCGAGCACGTCTGATAAGTTCCCTCGCGCGCCGCGTTTCGCGGGCGGCTGAAACCGGCTATAACGGCGCCCTTCGAACGCGCGGGCGTGGGTGAGGCGATGCCTGCGCCGCGGGGGGACGAGATGGGCGTGCGGGCAAAGATTTGTGGCATCACGACGGTGGAGGCGGCCGAGGCCGCGGCCCGTAACGGCGCCGGTTTCGTCGGATTCGTCTTCTATCC
>JAKZXM010000264.1:0-5335 GCA_047514975.1 Rhodospirillales bacterium | reverse complement strand
CATCATGGCGCTCGTGCTCACGGTGCTTCTGGTTCTCGCGCCGCCCGCCGGCCGGGTGCTCGTCTTCGGCGGCATGTTCGTCGTCGATTCCTTTTCCAGCTACGCCAAGGTTCTGGTTCTTCTCGCGTCCGCGTTCTCGATCGTCATCGCCCGCGACTATCTCGAGGGCCAGGGGATCGCCCGGTTCGAGTATCCGGTGCTGATCGTGCTGGCGACGCTTGGGATGATGATGATGATTTCGGCGAACGATCTCATCTCGCTTTATCTCGGGCTCGAGCTGCAAAGCCTGTCGCTTTACGTCATCGCCGCGTTCCAGCGCGATGACACCCGTTCGTCCGAGGCCGGCCTTAAGTACTTCGTGCTCGGCGCGCTCGCGTCCGGCATGTTGCTCTACGGAAGCTCGCTCGTTTACGGCTTCGCGGGCTCGACCGGTTTCGATGCACTCGCGGCCCAATTTAGGGCGGCCGCGCCCGCCGTGCCGTCGGTGGGCCTCGTGGTCGGCATCGTCTTCATCGTCGCGGGCCTTGCCTTCAAGATCGCCGCGGTGCCGTTCCATATGTGGACCCCGGACGTCTACGAGGGCGCGCCGACGCCGGTGACCGCGTTCTTTTCGTTGGCGCCCAAGGTCGCGGCGTTCGCGATGTTCGTTCGCGTCCTGACGGGGCCCTTCGGCGACATGATCGCGCAGTGGCAGCAGATCGTCGTGATCCTGTCGATCGCGTCGATGCTGCTAAGCGCCTTTGCCGCCATCAACCAGCGCAACATCAAGCGGCTCATGGCCTACAGCTCCATCGGCCATGTCGGTTATGCGCTGATCGGTCTCGCGGTCGGCGATGCGAGCGGCATCCGCGGTGTCCTGATCTATCTCGCGATCTACGTCTTCATGAACCTTGGCACCTTCGCGTGCATCCTGAGCATGCGGCGCGGCGGGCGCATGGTCGAAGGGATCGACGATCTCGCGGGACTCTCGCGGAGCCATCCGATGATGGCCCTGGCGCTGGCGATCTTCATGTTTTCGATGTCGGGAATACCGCCGCTGGCCGGATTTTTCGCGAAGCTCTACATCTTCCTCGCCGCGATTCAGGCCGAGCTGTACGCGCTCGCCGTGATCGGGGTGCTGTCCAGCGTCGTCGCCACCTTCTACTACATGCGCATCGTCAAGGTGATGTACTTCGACGAGCTGGTCGAGCCGCTGGACAAGCCGCTCGATGCCGGCATCGCCGCGGTGCTCGGGCTCACCGGCATCGTCATCCTGTTTTTCTTCGCCTATCCGGGCCCGCTTCTCGCGGGCGCCAGTACGGCGGCCGCCGCCCTGTTCGGCCAATGAGCGCCGAAATCTCGCTTCCGTCCGGCTACCACCTGGTACGCTTCGACACGCTCGAAAGCACCAATGACGAGGCCAAGCGCCTCGCCCGCAGCGGCGCCGCCGACGGCACCGTAGTCTGGGCGCGGACCCAGACCGCGGGCAGGGGTCGTCGGGAACGAATCTGGAATTCGGAACCGGGAAACCTGTTCTGCTCGGTTCTCGTCGATCCCGGTTGTCCGCCGGCCCAGGCCATGCAGTTGAGCTTCGTCGCGGCGGTCGCGCTGGCCGACATCGTCGAGGCGCGCGTTCCCCGTGGAACGCCGGTGGAATGCAAGTGGCCCAACGACGTCCTCATCAACGGACGCAAGGCGGCGGGAATCCTGCTCGAGCTCGTTGCGGGGCACCATGGCGGTCGGCTGGTGGTCGGCATCGGGGTGAACGCCGCCCATGCCCCGGATATCGCCGGAGTCGCGGCGACCTCGCTGGCCGCCGAGGGATGCTCCGAGACCGATCCGGGGCGGCTGTTGGAGGGATTGTGCCGGCGTTTCGCCCACTGGCGCGGGCGATGGTCGGGCTCAGGATTCGCGCCGGTTCGTGCCGCGTGGCTGACGCGCGCCAAAGGGATCGGCGCGCCATTGACCGTCCGGTTGGCGCGGGAATCCTTCCACGGCACGTTCGCGGGCCTGGACGAAGACGGCGCCCTCCTCGTCGCGGCCGCAAGCGGCGTGCGCCGCGTCGCCTCGGGCGAAGTGTTCCACCCCGGGCCATGAGACGCGCCGAGGGCGCGCGAGCATGCTTCTCGCCATAGATTCGGGCAACACCAACGCGGTCTTCGCGGTTTTCGCCGAGGACGGCAAGATCGTCGGCGAATGGCGCTCGGCGACCGAGAGCGCGCGCACGGCCGACGAGTACGGCATCTGGTTGACGGGTCTCATGACCATGGCCGGGATCGATCCCAAGCGGGTCGGCGCCGCCGTCATCGCCTCGGTCGTTCCGGCGACCCTGTTCAACCTGAAAACGTTGTGCCGGAAGTACTTCGAGAGCGATCCCTTGATCGTCGGCGACGAAGGCGTCGATCTCGGCATCGGCGTTCGGGTCGCGCGCCCCGACGAGGTGGGGGCCGACCGGCTCGTCAACACGGTGGCGGCGCACCACGTCTATGGCGGGGCGGTAATCGTTGTCGATTTCGGGACCGCAACCACCTTCGACGTGGTCGACGCCGCCGGCGATTACGTGGGCGGCGTCATCGCGCCCGGTGTCAATCTGTCCCTCGAGGCCCTGCACGCCGCAGCGGCGCAGCTTCCCCGCGTGGCCGTCGAACGCCCGCCGCGCGTGATTGGGACGGCGACCGTCTCAGCGATGCAGTCGGGGGTCTTCTGGGGATACGTGTCGATGATCGAGGGGTTGGTGGCGCGCATCGCCCGGGAATTCGGGGCGCCCATGGACGTGATCGCCACCGGCGGGTTGGCTCCGTTGTTCGCCGAATCGATCGATGCGATCAAGACATGCGATCCCGAGCTGACACTCAAGGGGCTTCACCTCATCTACGAAAGGAACCGGCGTTCATGACCCGAACCGGCGGCGACGAGCTCGTTTTCCTGCCGCTCGGCGGCGCCGGCGAGATCGGCATGAACCTGAACCTGTACGGGTTCGGCCGTCCGGGCCGCCACGACTGGATGATGGCCGACCTCGGGATCACTTTCGGCGAAAGCAGCATGCCCGGCGTCGACGTCATCCTGCCCGATCCCGCATTCATCACCGAGCGCCGCGACAAGCTGCTCGGCCTCGTGCTGACGCACGCCCACGAGGATCACCTGGGCGCGGTCCCGTACCTGTGGGACCGGCTCGAATGCCCGATCTTCGCGACGCCGTTCACCGCCGCTCTCTTGAAGCGCAAGCTGGGGGAAGCGGGATTGACGGATAGGGCGAAGATCACCGAGATTCCGTTGGGCGGGCGGTTTCGCCTCGGCCCCTTCGAGCTTGAGCTGATCACGCTCACCCATTCCATCCCCGAGCCGAACGCGCTGGCCATCCGAACGCCGCTGGGGACGGTGTTGCACACCGGCGACTGGAAGCTCGACGAAGACCCGGTGATCGGCCCCACGGCGGACGAGGACGCCCTGCGATCGCTCGGCGACGAGGGCGTGCTCGCCGTCGTCTGCGATTCGACCAATGTCTTCGAGCCGGGATCGTCCGGTTCCGAGGCCGATCTCCTCGAGAGCATGAGCGCCGTGATCGCGGAATCGTCGAACCGCGTCGTGATCGCCTGTTTCGCCTCCAACGTCGCGCGTATCAAAACGATTACCCGGGCCGCGGCCGCGAACGCGCGAAGCGTCGCGCTCGCCGGGCGCTCGCTCAGAAGGATCGACGCGGTGGCGCGCGAGACCGGCTATCTGTGCGAGCTTCCGCCTTTCCTCGAGGAGTCCGAATATCCCAACCTGGCTCGCGACAAGGCGGTCCTGATCTGTACGGGCAGTCAGGGAGAACCGCGCGCGGCGCTTGCGCGGATCGCCGCGGACAGCCACCCGAACGTCACCCTGGAAGCGGGCGACCGGGTCGTCTTTTCCTCGCGCGTGATCCCCGGAAACGAGGTGGCGATCGCGGCCCTTCAAAACCAGCTCATCCGCAAGGGCGTCGAGGTGATTACGTGGAAGAGCCGTTTCGTCCACGTCTCGGGTCATCCGGCGCGCGACGAGCTGGCTCGCATGTACGCGCTGACCCGGCCGCGGATTTCCGTCCCCGTTCACGGCGAGTTGCGCCATTTGAGTGAGCACGCTCGGCTTGCCGGAAGCTGCCAGGTGCCGAGTGCCCTCGTCGCCGAGAACGGTTCGCTCGTGCGCTTGGCGCCCGGGCCGGCCGGAATCGTCGACCACGTGCCGTCGGGCCGCCTGATCGCCGATGGCGATCGACTGATCGCGTGGGACAGCTCCGTGGTGCGCGGGCGCATTCGCGCGCTGTATCATGGAAGCGCCGTGGTGACGGTCGTCCTCAACGGCGGTGCGGCCGTCGAGCAAACCCAACTCACCACCATCGGTATACTCGAGGACGGCGACGACGAGATGATGCGCGTGCTTCGCGAGACGATCGCGGACGCCGTGGCCGAATCGTCCTCGCGGGCCGGATGCGACGACGAGATGATCCGCGAAGCCGTACGGGTCGCGGTGCGCCGCGCGTTCTTCGGCGCCTTGGGAAAACGGCCGGTGACGAGCGTGCACCTGGTCCGCAACTAGCATCGGCCGGAGGCTTCGCCGATGGATTGGAAGACGGGGCTTGCGACCTATGCCATCGTCTGGTGGGTGGTGCTGCTCGCCGTCTTGCCCTGGGGCAACCGCCAGATCGGCGTCGCCGAAGTCGCCAAGGGACAGGCCTGGGGCGCGCCGGCCCGGCCGCGGCTCGTGCTCAAGATGGCGCTGACCACGATCTTCGCCGTCGTCGTCTGGGGCCTCGTGTACTGGGTGGTCGAGGCGGACTCCTTCGCGATCCGGAATCCCTGAGCGGAGGCCCGTCCCATGAGCTGGTACTGCGACGAGGCGCCCGGTCATCCCCTGCACGGACCTTACCACGACGCGGAATACGGCTTTCCCCTGACCGACGAGGCCGGCCTGTTCGAACGCCTGTGCCTCGAGATCTTCCAGGCCGGTCTATCCTGGGAGATCGTTCTGAAGAAGCGCGCCGGCATGGCCGCGGCCTTCGACGCCTTCGACGTGGACACGGTGGCGGCCTACCGCGAGCCGGACGTCGCGCGCCTTCTCGGCGATGCCCGGATCATCCGCAACCGGCGAAAGGTTGGCGCCGTAATCGACAACGCCGCACGCGTCCGGGAGATGCGCGCGAGCCACGGAGGCTTCGCGTCCTGGATCGACGCCCACCACCCGCGCGACCACGGCGATTGGGTCAAGCTGTTTCGGTCCACGTTCGCCTTCACCGGCGCCGAGATCGTGCGCGAGTTCCTGTTGAGCATCGGCTATCTTGCGGGCGCCCACCGACCCGACTGTCCGGCGTTCGCGCGCATCGCCGATCTCATCGCCT
>JAKZXM010000263.1:0-4722 GCA_047514975.1 Rhodospirillales bacterium | reverse complement strand
GTCCGGTGGGGCGCGCCCCGTGACCGGGCCCGGCCGCCACCAGTTCGGCGACCGGGTCGTCGGCGAGCGCATCAATTCGCTGCGTCAACGCGGGCCGGCGCCCCTCGACGGCACGGCGGCTATCAATTTGGGCAGGCCTGGCCGCGATCGCGTGGGCGCCGTTGAACCGGTGGCGCGATCGCCCGTACCATGGGCGGGGATTCGAGACGCGAACGATTGCCTTCCCGTCATGCATGATTCGTCCTTCAAATTGCTCGCGGTCGCCGCCGCCGCAAGCGTTGCCGCCTGCGTCGCCCTGATGGCGGTTCGCGTCGTCTCGGCCGTCTCGTTCAACGAGCCCATGCACTTGATCACCAGCGGTTGGGAGCAGGAATCCCTGTTCGCCATTTGGAAGTCGCTCGATGGCCTCGCCGTCTATGCGGATCCCTATCGAATCCCGTACGCGGCCTCGGTCTATAACTGGTTGTTCTACGAGACGTTCGCCGGCGTCACCGGCGCCGCGCTCAACCTGTTCGCGCTCGAGGACGCGTGGATCCCGACGGTCGCGCGCTTGTTCACCCTGGCCGGCGCCGTGGCCGGCAGCGCGATCTGCTATCGCTCGTTCGTAGCCGTGGTCGGCTCGGCGGACCGGCCGTTGAGGGCGCTTTCGGCCGTCTTCGCGGTGTTCGTCTTCTTCGGCCCCCTGGTCGGCTTTTGGGCGATCACCGCCCGGCCGGACATCTGGGCGCTGGCGCTCGAGGTTCTGGGCGTCCTTCTGTTCTGGCGGTTCCATCTCGTGCGCTCGGTGCCGGCACTGCTGGCCGCGGCCGTCGCCCTTTACGCGGCATGGGCCTTCAAGCAGTCCAACGTCCTGGTCGCGGTCTCGATCGCGCTGTTCATGCTTACACGCCGCGACTGGAAGGCCTTCGGGCTGTTCGTGGCGGCGCTCGGGCTGGGCTGGGGCGTGACGGTGGCCGTCGGTTCGCCCGAGTACGCCGCGTCGTTGTTCGAGGCGACGCGCAAGGGGTTCTCGCTCTCGCAGATGACGCGCAACCTCGCCAACTTCTCGGTCAAGTCCGCCCCGCCGCTTGCCGCCTTCGCAGGCCTGCTGGGGGCGCTTCTCGCCTCGCCGCGCCTGATGCACGCGTTCCGCGATGACGACCGCTGGGCGTTCGCCGTCATCGGCGTCGGCGCGACGGCGGTCCTCACGGTTGCCGCGAGCGCCAAGATCGGCGCGTCCGAGGTCTACTACCTCGCGCTGTCGTACTTCCTGGCGCTTGGCGTCCTGGTCGGCACCTCGATCCTGCGCGCCGAGGTCGCCGAGGGCGCGCGCCCGCGCGCGTTGCGAGCGGTCCTTTGCGCGTCCGCGATCGGCTGGGGGGCGAACCTCGTCGCCGTCGCGACGGTGTTCCTCGGATTTCAAGGCGTGCTGTCGGTGGCCCCGCAGCACGCGCGATACCTCGAGGTCCGGCGATGCATCGCGGCGCTGCCGAAGCCCGTGTTTGTGGACGAGCTCTATCTTTCGTTGCCGTGGATGAACGCGGGCGGGGCCCATTTCGTGGTCTCGTACAACTACGGGACCGACCGCCGCGCCGGCATCGCCTTCGAACGCGGCGGCATCGGCACCATGATCGAAGGCGGAGAGTTCGCGGCGCTCGTGCTTCGAGACGGCGACGGATCACCCGACGGCGGGCGCCTCGAGCGATACGAGAGGCACCCGGATCCCTGCGGGCCCTTCGTCGCCTACCGGCGTCGCTAGGTCGTTATCCACTTACGTGGATTCGCACCGGCCCGCACCCACGCCCGGCCGCCCACGGAATGGTACCCTCGGGGCGGCCGGGCGGGGGTGCGGGCCGGTGCCGACTAAACGGATAATGCGCTAGCGGGCGCGTGCGACCCGCTCGGCCGTCCGATCGGCCATGTGCGGCCCGGCGACGTCGCTTTTGACGGCTCGGCCGCGAGCGATTATGAACGTCGCAACCGAGTCCGGGTCTTGGACGTCACCGAAAGAAAACCGTATCGCTCCGTGCCAGAGCCGTCCGAACGCGAGCCCATGACGAGCGCGAATCAGGCGTGCTGGGCGGCCCTGGTCCGCCGCGAGCGCGACCGCGACGCGTATTGGTCGCAGCGCGACCCGATCTGGCGCGACCGGCTCGCGTGGCAGGCGCAGAGCTTCCGCCATCTGACGCATCTGCTGCCGGGCGAGGCCATCATCGAGCTGGGGGCCGGGCAGGGATGGTTCACCCGTGCGCTAGTCCAGGTCTCGCGGGGGCGCAACCCGATCACGGCGGTGACCTTCGATGCCGAAAAGGCGCCGTTGGCGGCGGAAAGCCCCGTTGTCGAGCGAATCCTCTGGAGCGAGCCTTCCGGGGCGCTTGCCGGGCGCCGGTTTCGATACGCGGTCGTCCAGAACCTCCTCGACCGCGACAACGCGCCCCAACTTCTTCGCATGGTGTTCGAGCTTCTCGAGGATGGCGGCGAGTGCGTCTTCTTCGAATCCAATCCCTGGAACCCCGTCTTCGCGCTCCGCGACGCGCTCAAGCGGCTGTTCGCGCGTCCGCGCGCGCAGCACCTGCTCAGCCGGCGCGAACTCGAACCCCTGGTCTCGGAAGCCGGGTTCGCCGATGTCATGGCGCGGTTTACGGACTTCGTCTATGCGCCGTTGACGCCGCAGCTGGTCTGGCTCTTGCGCAACCTCTCGATCCTTTTGGAAAACGCGCCCGGCGTTCGCGCCCTGGCGGGGCGCATTTTGGTCCATGCCAGGAAGCCTTCCGGCGATGCGCCCAGGGACCAGGTCCCGCTCGTCCGTCACGACAATCTTCGCGGCGCCGTCTCGGTCGTCGTTCCCTGCCACGACGAGGAGATGAACGTGCGTGCGCTCGCGGACGGCCTGCGCGCGCATTTCGGTGATTACGTTTGCCAGATCGTGCTCGTCGACGACAACAGCACCGATTCCACGCGCGCGGCGATCGAGGCCCTGGCCGCAGACGACGCGCGGATCGTGCCCGTGATACGCACCCCGCCGAGCGGCGTCGGCCGGGCGCTGGCGGACGGGTTTAGGGCCGCGAGCGGACGCTACATCCTTTCCATGGACTGCGATTTCCAGCACCTTCTGCCCGAGCTCGAGGACATGTTCGATGCCGCCGCCGCGGGTGCCGACTCGGTGTTCGGTAGCCGATTCTCCCGCCACAGCGTGTTGATCGACTATCCATTCACGAAGATACTCGCCAATCGGGCGTTCCACGTGATCGTAAACGGGCTGTTTCGACTGCGGCGTCGCGATCTCACCAATAACCTCAAGCTGGTGCGCACCGACATCGTGAAGCGACTGCACCTTAGCGAAACCGGATTCGCGGCCAACGCCGAGATCGGCGTCGAAATCGCGCTTTCGGGGTGCACGCTTCAAGAGGTTCCGGTCTCGTGGATCAATCGCGACCGCGACATGGGCCGATCCAGCTTCAGTCTCTGGCGGTCCGGCGGCGGTTACTTGCGGATTCTCGGGCGCGTGGCCCTTGCCACTCGTTTCGGATCGCGGCCCTGGGTCGGTCGGGACGGTGAAGCGTGAGCGTCGCCGTCGTCACCGGTTCCGCCGGCCTGATCGGCTCCGAGGCGGTCCGGCTGTTCGCCGACAAGGGGCTGGACGTCGTCGGCGTCGACAACGACATGCGAAGCGCCTTCTTCGGCCCGGACGCCAGCACGCTGGGGATGCGCCGCCGTCTGGAGGAATCTGTGCCTGGGTACCGTCACGTCGACGCCGACGTCCGCGACGAGGACGCGATCGAGGCCCTGTTCGCGCGTCACCGGGGCGACATCGCGGTCGTGATCCACGCCGCCGCCCAACCGTCGCACGACTGGGCGGCGCGCGCGCCCGCGGTCGATTTCACCGTCAACGCCAACGGGACGCTCGTCTTGCTCGAGGCCACCCGCAAGCACGCGCCCGACGCCGTGTTTCTCTTCGCCAGCACCAACAAGGTCTATGGCGATGCGCCCAACGCGCTTCCGCTCGTCGAGCGCGAGACCCGCTGGGAGTTGGATCCCGGCCACCCCTTCGCCGCCCACGGGATCGACGAGACGCTCACCATCGACCGCTCGATGCACAGCCTGTTCGGCGCCTCGAAGGCGGCCGCCGATCTTCTCGTCCAAGAGTACGGGCGCACGTTCGCCATGAACACAGCGTGCTTTCGCGGCGGCTGCCTGACCGGCCCGGGCCACGCCGGGGCCGAGCTGCACGGGTTCCTCTCGTATCTCGTCAAATGCGCCGTCGCCGAGTCGCCATACACCGTCTTCGGCTACAAGGGAAAGCAGGTCCGCGACAACATCCACGCCTTCGACTTCGTCAACGCGCTCTGGCATGCGTTCCGGAACCCGCGCAAGGGCGAGGTCTACAACATGGGCGGCGGCAGGTTCGCCAATTGCTCCATGCTCGAAGCGATCGCGATTTGCGAGCGGCTCACCGGGCGGCCCATGCGCTGGAGCTATTCCGACGACAATCGCGCCGGCGACCACATTTGGTGGATCAGCGACGTGCGCCGCTTCCGAGCTCACTATCCGGACTGGGACTATCGCTACGATCTCGAAGCCACCATGGCCGAGATTCATGAAGTGCTCGGCGCGCGCGCGGCGAGCGCCTAACCGAGCTCTACGCGCCGCCGCCTCCTTCGTGGCGCCAGCCTATTATCGGTCATGAGCCGGCAGTCCGGCAGGCAATCTAATTGTTTTTGGCGCCGTGGATGATCCAGGCCC
>JAKZXM010000262.1:0-2843 GCA_047514975.1 Rhodospirillales bacterium | reverse complement strand
TCGCTTTGGCGGACGACGACGGGAATCATCGGCCTGGGGCGCATCGGCCAGGCCCTGGCGCGGCGGTGCGCCGGCTTCGAGATGCGCGTGCTCGCGTGCGAGACCAATCCCGACGCCGCGTTCGTCAAGGAATACGGGATCGAGCTGGTGTCGCTCGAGACCCTTCTCGCGGAATCGGACTTCGTCTCGGTAAACGCGCCGCTCACGGCCGCGACCGAGGGCCTTCTCACGCGCGAGCGGCTCGCGCTCATGAAGGCGAGCGCGTATCTGATCAACACCTCGCGCGGCGGGCTGATCGACGAGGACGCGCTCGCCGAGGCGCTGAGCGAGCGCCGGATCGCGGGCGCCGGCCTCGAGGTGTTCCGCCGCGAACCCCCACTCGGCTCGCCGCTCCTGGCCCTCGACAATGTGCTTCTGGCGCCGCACTCGGCGAGCCAGACCCGGGAGTCCGCCGAGATGACGGCCGAGGTGTGCATCGATTGCGTCCTCGCCGTCGCCCGCGGCGAAAGCCCGAACGCGGACTACGTGCTGAACCCCGAGGCCGTGGAGGTATAGGCGCGCCCGCCAAAAGCGGCGAGGGGCGCGCGCCTCATCCGCGCCCGTTCAAGGGTCGTTGTCTTCTTCGATGGGGTCTTCTTCGATGGGCTCGGCGCCGAGTCGGCGGATCTCCGCGCCGACGTCGGCGATGGCGGCGGCGATGGCCGCCGCGTCGGGGCTGCGGACGACCAGGCTCACCCCCATTTTTCCTTCGCAGAAGAACGGGTAGCTTCCGATCTCGACGTCGGGGTGGCGCGCCTGGGCCGCCGCCAGCCCGTCGGCCATGATCCCTTCGGGCAAACGCGCGACAAGGGTCCGCGACAACATCGGCGGCCCCCCGTCCAGGCGGTGCTTGAGCCCGTCGAACATGGCCCGCATGATCGACGGGACGCCGGCGAGCACGAACACGTTCTCCATCTGGAAGCCCGGCGCGTGGCTGACCGGGTTGTCGACCAGGCGCGCGCCGTCCGGCGTCTCCGCCATCTTGAGGCGCGCCTCGTTGACCTTTTGGGGTGCGTAATGGTCCTCGAGCAGGGCGACCGCTTGCGGATTGCGCACCAGCGCGACGCCGAACGCCCGGGCCACGGCGGCGCTGGTGACGTCGTCGTGGGTCGGGCCGATGCCGCCGGTGGTGAAGACGTAATCGTAACGCGACCGGCACTCGTTCACGTTCCGGGCGATGGTGTCTTCGTCGTCGGCGATGACGCGCGCTTCGACCAGGCGAATCCCGAGCGCACCCAACCCGGCTCCCAGGTACTGGAGGTTGTCGTCACGGGTCCGTCCCGACAGCACCTCGTTTCCGATAACGAGGACCGAGGCCGTGACGGTTTCTGCTGCGCGCTTGCCCATTCGGCGGCTCCGGCTACAACAGGTCCCGGATCAGGGCCACAAGCGGCGCATCGGCGGGCGGCATCGCGAGCTCGGCCATGCGGTTGGGCCGCGCCCAGGTGATCTCCTGGCCCTCGAGCGGCCGGGGGGACCCTGCCCACACGCGGCAAACGAACAGGGTCATGAGCAGGTGGAAGTCCGCGTAGGCGTGCGAGGCGAAAGTGAGCGGCGCGAGGCAGCTCTCGGCGACGTCGATCGCGAGCTCCTCGCGCAACTCGCGCACCAGCGCCGCCTCGGGCGTTTCGCCGGCGCCGATCTTGCCCCCCGGAAACTCCCACAACCCCGCCATGGGCTTGCCCCGGGGCCGGCGCGCCAAGAGCACGCGTCCGTCGGCGTCCACGAGCGCGGCGGCGGCGACGAGGACCACCGGCAAGGCCCCCGCTTTTCGCGGGCCGCGCTCTCGAACCTCGCCCGCGTCAGGACCGGTAATCGGCATTGATGCGCACGTACTCCGTGGTCAGATCGCAGGTCCACACCCTCGCCCGGCCGCGCCCGACACCCACGTCGACGGCGATGTCGATGTCGCGTCCCTTCATGTGCCGCGCCACCGGCGCCTCGTCGTAGCCGTTCACCACCATGCCCTCGGCGGCGACGGCGACGCCGCCGATGGCGATGGAAAGGCTGTCGCGGTCGGCCCGTTCGCCGGCTTTGCCCACCGCCATGACGATCCGGCCCCAGTTCGCGTCCTCGCCGGCGATGGCCGTCTTCACCAGCGGCGAGTTGGCGATCGCGAGGCCGATGCGCCGGGCCGCGCGCGCCGACTCCGCCCCGCCGACGGTCACGGTGACGAACTTCGATGCCCCTTCGCCGTCACGCACCACCTGGCGGGCCAGATCGCCGAGCACGGCCTCGAGGCCGGCCCTGAAGTCGCGCAACACGGGATCGGTCGCGGATCGAACCGGATCATGGCGGGCCCTGGCGGTGGCGAACAAAAGCGCCGTGTCGCTGGTCGAGGTGTCCCCGTCGACCGTGATGCAGTTGAATGTGCGGTCGATGGCGGCGGCGAAAATCCGCTGCAGGACCGGCGCCGGGATCGCCGCGTCGGTAAAGACGAAGGACAGCATGGTCGCCATGTCGGGCGCGATCATCCCCGAGCCCTTGGCGATTCCGTTGATGACGACCGTGGCCTCGCCGATGTGCGCGGTTCGCGTCGCGCCCTTGGGGAAGGTGTCGGTGGTGGTGATGGCGCGAGCCGCCGCGGGCCATCCCGTCTCCTTCAGGCGCGCGCGAAGGCGCGGCAGGGCCGCGACGATCCTGCCGGCGTCCAAGGGCTCGCCGATGACGCCCGTCGAGGCGACAAAGACCTGCTTGGCGGGCGACGCAAAAATCTTCGCCGCGGCCGCGGTCGTGCGGCGGACCGATTCGGCGCCCACCCTGCCGGCGAACGCGGTGGCGTTGCCCGAGTTGACCACGAGCGC
>JAKZXM010000261.1:0-4180 GCA_047514975.1 Rhodospirillales bacterium | reverse complement strand
CCCTGGCGGAACGGGCATCGCCAAGGCGGGCGCCGCGCGCGCCGATTGGCATCGGGCCTGCGCGGCGGCCGAGCGCGTGCCCCGGGGCGACGACGGAACGGCGCGCGCCTTCTTCGCCGAGTGGTTCACGCCCCACGCCGTCTCCGGCAACGAAGGCCACGACGGGACGTTCACGGGGTATTACGAGGCGGAACTCAAGGGTTCGTGGACCCGCCACGGGCCGTACCGGACCCCCATCCACGCGCGTCCCGATGATCTCGTAACGGTCGATCTCGGCGAGTTCCGCGAAAACCTGAAAGGCGAGCACGCCACCGGGCGCATTGCAGACGGGCGCCTGGTTCCCTATCCGAGCCGGGCCGAAATCGATGCCGGCGCGCTCGCCGGTCGGGGGCTCGAAATCCTCTGGGTGGACGATGCCGTGGACGCCTTCTTCCTCCACATCCAAGGCTCGGGCCGGGTGGTCATGGACGATGGCGCGGTGGTCCGTCTCGGCTTCGCCGCGAAAAACGGCCACGCCTACACCGCCATCGGCCGCGAGCTCGTCGCGCGGGGCGCGATCGAGGCGGCCGAGGTCTCCATGCAGACCATCCGCGCCTGGCTCGCCAGCAATCCCTCGCGGGCGGCGGCAGCGATGGCGCGCAATGCCTCGTACGTCTTTTTCCGGCGCCTCGTGGGCGAAGGTCCCATCGGCGCCCAGGGAGTTCCCTTGACCCCCGGCCGAAGCCTTGCCGTGGACCCGAGGTTCGTCCCCCTGGGCGCGCCGGTCTGGATCGATACCGTCGACCCCGTCGCGCCCGGAAAACCCCTGCGCCGGCTTGCGGTCGCCCAGGACACGGGTTCGGCCATCGTCGGCCCGGTTCGCGGCGATCTGTTCTGGGGGTTCGGCGCAAGGGCGGCCGAGCGGGCAGGACGCATGAAGGGGCGTGGGCGGCTGTTCGTGCTTCTCCCCCGAGACGCCGTCCCAGCCGCCACGCCTTAGCCGCCCGACGATCCGGATCACCCCTTCCGGCGTTCCCGCGCGGCCTTGCCAAGCCGGGCGCGAGCCCGCATTCTCGGGTCATGGCGGCTTCTCGCGTTTACGTCGGCTTTTTCGTCACCTGCCTCGTCGATCTGATGCGGCCGACGGTGGGTTTCGCCGCGATCCGGCTTCTCGAACGGGCCGGGTGCCGGGTCTCGGTGCCCATGGGCCAGAGCTGTTGCGGGCAGCCGGCCTACAACTCCGGCGATCGGCGATCGGCGCGCGCGATCGCCCGGCAAATCATCGTGGCGTTCTCCGGGTTCGACCACGTGGTTGCGCCGTCCGGCTCGTGCGCGGCGATGCTGAGGCTCCACTACCCCGCCCTGTTCGAGGGCGACGACGCCTGGGCGTCGAGGGCGCGCGAGCTTGCCGGGCGGACCCACGAGTTGACCTCGTTTCTGACCGACGTTCTCGGGTTCACCGCGGTGGACGCGCGCTACGCCGGGACCATCGCTTACCATGACGGCTGTTCGGGTCTGCGCGAGCTTGGGATCAAGGAGCAGCCGCGGGTGCTGCTCGGCGGCGTCGGCGGACTGACGATCAAGGAGGCGGAGCGCCCGGAATCCTGTTGCGGGTTCGGCGGGATGTTCTGCGTCAAATACCCACGGATCTCGGAACGGATCGTCGACGACAAGCTCGACGACCTCGCCGGCAGTGGCGCCGCAACCGTGCTCGGGGGCGAGATGGGCTGCCTGCTCAACATCGCCGGGCGGATGACGCGGCGCGGCGTCTCGATCCGGGTGCGCCACGTGGCCGAGGTCCTCGCCGGCATGACCGACGGTCCCGCGATCGGCGAAAGCCCCGGCGCGGGCGCCTGAGGCGCGGGCGCGTGGAGCCGAGAAGCCGGAACTTCGTCGCCGACAGCGCACGCGCGCTCGACGATCCCGTGCTGCGGGGCACGCTCGCGAAACTGGCCGGCGGGTTCCCGGACGCGCGCCGGGACGCGGTCTCGCGCTTGCCCGAGTTCGACGCCCTTCGCGACGCCGCCCGCGCCGTCAAGGACCAGGTCCTCGACAACCTCGACGCCTATCTCGAGCGCTTCGAAGAACGGGTGATCGCGCTGGACGGCCACGTCCACTGGTGCCGCGACGCCGCCGAGGCGCGCGATGTCATACTCGCCATCTGCCGCGGCGCCGGCGCGCGAACCGTCACCAAGAGCAAGTCGATGATCGGCGAGGAGATCGCCATCAACGAGCACTTGGAGGCGCACGGGATCGAGCCGGTCGAAACGGACTTGGGCGAATACATCATCCAACTTCGCCGCGAGCCGCCCAGCCACATCATCGCGCCCGCCATCCACCTGACCCGCGAGCACGTGGCCGAGACATTCCGCACGCACCACCACGATTTGGCAGCCGAGCGTTCGCTCGAGGGCGCGGACGCGCTCTTGGAAGAGGCGCGCTCGATCCTGCGCCGGCGCTTTCATGCCGCCGACGTCGGGATCACCGGCGCCAACATGCTGGTCGCCGAGACAGGCGCGGTGGTCACCGTCACCAACGAGGGCAACGCCGAGCTGACGATGACTTTGCCCAGGGTCCACGTGGTCGTCGCGAGCATCGAGAAGGTGGTGCCGACGCTCGCGGACGCGGTCACAATCCTCAGGGTGCTCGCGCGCTCGGCCACTGGCCAGGATATCTCGGTCTACACCACGTTTGCCGCCGGCCCGAGGCGGCCCGGCGACGCGGACGGACCCGAGTCCTTCCACGTGGTGCTTCTCGACAACGGGCGCAGCGTGACGTTGGGAAGCGAGTTCCGCGACATCCTCAGGTGCATCCGTTGCGGGGCGTGCCTCAACCACTGTCCCGTCTACGCCGCCGTCGGGGGACACGCCTACGGCTGGGTGTACTCGGGCCCCATGGGCGCGGTGCTGACCCCGAGCCTGATCGGAATCGAACACGCGCCCGATCTGCCCGACGCCTCGTCGCTGTGCGGGCGGTGCGAGGAGGTCTGCCCGGTGCGCATCCCCCTTCCGGCGCTGTTGCGGCGCTGGCGGGAACGACGCCACGGGGCGCGGATCGGCTCGGTGACGAGCCGCTGGGGCCTCGCCGTCTGGGCGTTCGTCGCACGGCGACCGGCGCTTTACCGGCTCTGCGCCGCCGCCGCCGCCGCGCTCCTGGAGCTTGCCGGCCGGCGAAAGGGCCGCCTTCGGCGTCTGCCGTTTGGCGGCGGCTGGACCGACGCGCGCGATCTTCCCGCGCCCGAGGGCCGGACGTTCATGCGCGCCTGGCAGGCGGGCGATCATGAATCGCGCGAGCCGGGGCCATGAGCGCGTCGCGAAGCGCGATCCTCGAAGGCATCCGGTCCGCGCTCGGCCATGCGGGCGTCGCGGCGCCGGGGGATGGCGGACGCGCCCAGATCGTTCCCTCTCGCGCCCGCCCGTCGCGGCCGGTCGCCGCCTTCGTCGACAACGCCGAGCGCGCCGGCTGCACGGTTCAACGGGTCGCGGACGTGAGCGCCGTGCCCGAGGCCGTGGCGGCCTATGTCGCCCGGCACGACCTTGGCGCAACGGTGCGACGCGCGCCCGAGACATTTCTCGAGACGATTCCGTGGCCCCGGCGATCGGCGTTGGTGATCGAGACGGGTCCCGTCCGCGACGGCGATCGGGTCGCCATCACCGCCGCCGCCGCCGGTGTCGCCGAGACGGGAACGCTGGTCTTGAGCTCCGGTCCGGACCGCGCGATCCTGAACGCCTTTCTTCCCGAAACCCATATCGTGATTTTGCGTTCCGCCGACGTGGTCGGCTCTTATGAGGAGAGCTGGACACGGCTCGGCGGCGCCGGGGCCCATGCGGGGTGGCCGCCGCGCGCCGTCACCTGGGTCACCGGGCCTTCGCGGACCGCCGACATCGAGCAGACCCTGATCGTCGGCGTCCACGGGCCGCGCCGCGTCCACGTCATCGTCGTCGGCGACGAGGAGGCTTAGTGGCCACCATGACAGTAGGATGATACGTGTGACGGTCTTGGGCGAGCCTTCGGCGAGGAGCACGGCTCGAAGTGATGCCGATCATCACGAGGGCGGTGTGACGACGTCCGAGGCTCGCCCAAGGCCGCCCGATGGGTCGCATTTCGCGCCCTTTTGCGAGCGTCGGCGCCGCTTGCCGATGTTCGGGCATCACCCGCGCGACGCCTCCTACCCAAAAGACGCGAAAAGACGATCACACGT
>JAKZXM010000260.1:0-4864 GCA_047514975.1 Rhodospirillales bacterium | reverse complement strand
CCGGCCACGTCCTCAACCCCGGTCGCATGGTTCAGGCTTGAGGGCGCGCCCCCGTGCAGACCCATTTCACCGCAGCCCAGCTCGCCGACGCCGACATCCGCGACGCCGACGCCATCCTTCGCGCCTGCGTGCACTGTGGGTTTTGCCTCGCCACCTGTCCCACCTACGTTGAGCTGGGCGACGAGCTGGACAGCCCGCGCGGGCGCATCTATCTGATCAAGAACATGCTCGAGGGCGATCGCTCGCCGAGTGCGAAGGTGGCGACGCATATCGACCGCTGCCTTTCGTGCCTTTCGTGCATGACCACCTGTCCCTCGGGCGTCGACTACATGCACCTGGTCGACATCGCCCGCGCCCGCATCGAGACCCGCCTCGTCCGCCCGTTGGCCGAGCGATTCCTGCGCGGTTTTCTGGCGGCCGTGCTTCCCCGGCCCTGGGCGTTCCGGCTCGCGCTCGTCGCCGGCGCACTCGCGCGCCCTTTCCGGCGGCTGTTCCCGGCCCGCTGGCGCGCCGCCCTGGCGCTGGTGCCCGGGCGCATCGTCCCGCCGTCCGCCGGCGACCGGCCCCAGACCTTCGCCGCGGCAGGCCCGCGCCGCAAGCGGGTGGCGATCCTGCCCGGCTGCGCGCAGCAGGTTCTGCGCCCGGCCATCAACGAGGCGGCGGTGCGCTTGCTTACGCGCATGGGGTGCGAGGTGGTCGTACCCGAGGGCTTGGGCTGTTGCGGGGCGCTGGTTCACCACATGGGCCGCGGCGAGGACGCCCGCGCATCGGCGCGCGCCGCCGTCCGCGCGCTCCACGACACGCTTACGGACGGCGGGCTCGACGCCGTGGTCGTCACCGCGTCCGGTTGCGGCACCATGGTCAAGGATTACGCGCGCCTGCTGCGGGACGACGCCGAGCTCGGCACGACCGCCGCAACGATCGCGGCGCTCGCCAGGGACGTCTCGGAAGTGATCGACGAATTGGGACTCGCCGGCGCGGCGGGGGCCGGGACGGTGGACCCGTCGTTGCCGGTGGTCGCCTATCACGCGGCGTGCTCGCTCGCCCACGGCCAGCGCATCCGCGAGATGCCGGCGCGGCTGCTGAGCGGCGCCGGATTTCTCGTGCGCGAGCCCGCGGACGCCCATCTGTGCTGCGGCTCGGCCGGGACCTACAACTTGCTGCAGCCCGAATTGGCCGGGCCGTTGCGCGCGCGCAAGGCGGCCGCGCTCGCGGCGCTGGGCGCGGACGTGATCGCCACCGGCAATATCGGCTGCCTCGTCCAGCTTGCGGGCGCGACACCGGCCGCGGTGGTGCACACGGTCGAGCTTCTCGACTGGGCGACCGGCGGGCCGCCTCCGCGCGAGCTTGCCAACCATGCGTGGCGCGCGCCCGAGGCTTGGCAACGATTGAGCGGGCGCGTAACGTGAATCCATGAGAATCGGCATCGGCGCATGCGTGTTCCCGTTTGCGCTCGCGCTCGCTTCGCTGGCGGCGGCGGGACAGGATGACGCGCGTCTCGACACCTTGTTCGGGCGCTTGAAGGAGACGCCCAACATTCTCGAAGCCTATGCGCTCGAGCAGGACATCTGGGGCATCTGGCTCGAAAGCGGCGACGTCGACGTGGACGCCGAGATGGAAGTGGGGATGCGGGCCATGGGCGCCGGCGATTACGCAGCGGCGCTTCGGGCATTCGATTCCGTCGTCGAAAGCCGGCCCGAGCTCGCAGAGGGCTGGAACAAACGCGCCACGCTCTACTACCTCATGGGCGAGTACGACTACTCGGTGCGCGACATCCAACGCACCCTCGCGCTCGAACCCCGCCATTTCGGGGCGTTGTCGGGCCTGGGCCTCATTTACAGCGCCATGGGAAACGAGAACGGGGCGGTCGAGGCCCTCGAGGAGGTGCGCAAGATCTACCCCCTCATGCCCGGGCTCGACGAGCGCATTCGCGAACTTCGCGAAGCGGAAAAGGGAAAACCGATCTGAGGGCGAGCAATCCCGCGGGCGCGCGTCCCTCTCGGGCCGGCGGACGTCCATTCGGTCCCTCCTTGCAAACGGATGCGTGACAACATCACTCACCCCGATCGGGACCGAGTGGACAGGCTATTGAGACATCACATCTAGGACGAACCGAGAGGCCGACGCGCCATGGCGAGAGGAACGCACGAGACCATCGCGGACGCGCGCAACGCCGACGTTCTGATCTACGTCAACGGCGCGCTCGCGCCGCGCGACGAGGCCAAGGTCTCGGTCTTCGATTCGGGTTTCGTGCTGGGCGACGGCGTCTGGGAGGGCGTGCGCCTGCACAACCGAAAGATCGCCTTTCTCGACCAACACCTCGACCGGCTCTTTGAGGGCGCGCGGGCCATCGCCATGGACATCGGAATGACGCCGGGCGAGCTGACCGAGGCGCTTTATCGAACCGTCGAGGCCAACGCGATGGAATCGGACGTCCACATACGGCTCATGGTGACCCGCGGCGTCAAGAGCACGCCGCACCAGGACCCGCGCCTGACCATCGGCGCCGCCACCGTGGTGATCATCGCCGAACACAAGAAGAAGGCGCCCGAAGCCGACACCGCGGGCGTTCGCCTTTTCACCTCGAGCGTGCGCCGCGCGCATCCCGACACCCAGGACCCGAAGCTGAATTCGCACAGCAAGCTCAACTGCATCACGGCCCTGGTGCAGGCGTTGAACGCCGGCGCCGACGAGGCGCTGATGCTCGATCCCGAAGGCTTCGTCAGCACGTGCAACTCGACCAACTTCTTCATCGTCCGAAAGGGCGAGGTGTGGACGTCGACGGGAAAGTACTGCCTGAACGGTGTCACCCGCGGCAACATCATCGCGCTTGGCCGCGGCGACGGAATTCCGGTCCTTGAGAAGGACTTCTCGCTCACCGACGTGTACGGCGCCGACGAAGCCTTCGTGACCGGCACCATCGGGGGCCTCACGCCGGTGGCCGAGGTGGACGGCCGCGTCATCGGCGACAAGCTGCCCGGCGGCCCGGTGACGGCGCGACTCAAGGCGCTCTACGGGGAACTCATCGAAAACGAGTGCCCGTGCCCGCGCTGAGGCACTAGGCTCAGGCGGCTCTTGATGGCGTTCCGGCCGCGCGGTAGCCTCGGCGGATCGGGGAGGACAAGAAGCATGGCAACGCGCGGCCAATCCGCGGCCTTGAAGGACGGCCTGATCGAGGAGCTGCGCGCCATCGTCGGCGATCGGCTGTCGCTGGCCGACGCGGTTCGCGAACAGCACGGCCGCGACGAATCCTATCACCAGGCCCACGCGCCGGACGCGGTCGTTTTCGCCGCCGACAGCGAAGACGTGTGCGCGGTGGTCCGCGCCTGCGCGCATCACCACGTTCCCGTCATCCCGTTCGGAATCGGCACCTCGCTCGAGGGGCAGGTGGCGGCGATCCACGGCGGGGTGTGCATCGATTTATCGCGCATGGACGCGGTCGTCGAGGTCAACGCGCAAGACATGGACGCCACGGTCCAGGCCGGCGTCACGGGCTCGAAGCTGAACAGTTATCTGCGCGACACGGGGCTTTTCTTCGCCGTCGATCCCGGCGCCGACGCCACCCTCGGGGGCATGGCGGCGACCCGGGCTTCGGGCACCAACGCGGTCCGCTATGGAACCATGCGCGAGACCGTGCTGGGGCTCAGCGTCGTGCTCGCCGACGGGCGCCTCATCCGGACCAGCCGGCGGGCGCGCAAGTCCGCTGCCGGCTACGATCTGACGCGGCTGTTCGTGGGCTCCGAGGGGACGCTCGGCGTGATCACCGAGGTGACGGTTCGCCTGCACGGCATTCCCGAGGCGACATCGGCCGCCGTCGCCGCCTTCGCGGACCTGGATTCGGCGGTGAGCACGGTGATCGAGACGATCCAAAGCGGCGTCCCGGTGGCCAGGGTCGAGCTGCTGGACGACGTCAGCATGGACGCCATCAACCGGTTCTCGGGCTTGAGTTACGACTTGATGCCGACCCTCTTTTTCGAATTTCACGGCTCCGAACAGGGCGTCATCGAGCAAGCCCGGACGGTCGAGGCGATCGCCGGCGAGCACGCAAGCAAAGGCTTCCAGTGGGCGACCGACGCCGACGAGCGCGCCCGCCTGTGGCAGGCGCGCCATGACGCCTATTACGCGTGCCTGGCGCTGCGCCCGGGGTCAAAGGGCCTTGCGACCGACGTCTGCGTGCCGGTCTCGAGGCTCGCCGAATGCATCGTCGAGACGCGCCGCGACATCGATGATTCGTTCCTGATCGCGCCGATCGTCGGACACGTCGGCGACGGCAACTTCCACGTGGTCATGCTGCTCGACCCCGACAACGCCCATGAGGTTGCCGAGGCGAAGCGCCTCAACGAACGGATGGTGATGCGGGCGCTCGCCATGGATGGGACCTGCACCGGCGAACACGGCGTCGGCACCGGAAAGATGGAGTTCCTGACGGCCGAGCACGGCGAGGCGGTGAGCGTCATGCGTGCGCTAAAGCGGGCGTTGGATCCGGACAACATCATGAACCCCGGAAAGATCCTGATCGTTTAGAATCGGGGATCGGGTCGCGGACCCGCGCCCCGTACGCTTAACCTTGATCGAACACGTCATCCATCGCCTGTGGCACGCGACGGCCGTCGCGGACGCCTTCTCCGCCCTCGAATGCCGCGAGACCGGCTTGGGCATGGACGAGATTGCTGCGCGCCAGGAGCTGTTCGGGCGCGCAATGTCCTGCCGCGCCCCAAACGCGCCGGTCTACTGGCGGTCTATCTCCGTCAGTTCCGAAGCCCCCTGATCTACCTGCTTCTCGGGGCGGCCGTCGTGTCGCTCGGCATCGCCGAGTATTCGGACGCGGTCTTCATCTTCGCGGTGCTTCAGGCCAACGCGGTCG
>JAKZXM010000259.1:0-3504 GCA_047514975.1 Rhodospirillales bacterium | reverse complement strand
CCGTTGTAGGGGGCCTGTCATAGTTTGATTGCCGCCTCGGTCAAGACCAATGGGTCTTGGGGCGCGCGAGCTGTTTGCCGTCGTCGATGATATCGACTCGCTCGTTGTAGAAGCACAGCATCCCCTGGATCTTGGGGCATTCGGGTATGGGTTCGGCGTAGGTCCAGGCCAGGTCGGCGTGCAGCGCCGCGCCGATGCGGACGAGTAATACGACGCGATTCCCTTGTAGGGGCAGCGGGTGACCGTGGGGCTGGGCGCGAGCAGCCGGGTTCTGACGTCGGCGGCCGGCACGTAGTAGCGCGTCGGCAGTCCGGTCTCGAACACGAGGACGGGCTTGCGGGTCTCGACGAGCACGAATCCGCGAAGCGCCACCTTGACGTGGCGCTTGGACCGGATCGCGTCCACCCGCTTGTAGGGGTCGCGGGCGTGGACGAACACCTCTTCGTCCTCTTCGTACCAGGCGTCCATGGCGTCCCAGACGAAAGCGACGTGATCTTTAAGCGTCGGGCACGCCCGCAGGCGTTCGCGCGTAAGTGAAGGCCGCGTTCGGGGCCCGCTTCCGCCCCGCTACCACGTGAAAGAGCGCGGGCGTTCCCTTGGAATCGCGAAGACCCCGGCCGGCTGGCACCATCAGGTCCATGCGCACGTCGGCCTTGGGGAACCAATAGACCGGAAGCCGCCCGGGCTCGAACAGCAGCCGGGCACGTTTCGAATCGGCAAGCGTGGCGCGACCGAGCCTGACCCGAATCCGGCGTGGGCTTGCTTCGAAGCGAAAGCCGCACCCCTTGGACGCGCTCACGACGGGGGCTCCCGGCCTTTTCCAGCCGCGCCCGCAGCCCCTTTCCGCCAGGCGCGGCCCTTGGCGATGGCCTGGCGGCCGAAGCGGGACCGCACGCTATCGATGGCGGTCTCGATCCGCGCCCAACGCTCCTTGTCGGGCTCGGCCAAGTCGGGCGGGTCGGCTTGGGCGGCGTCCACGAAGTTGGCGGTGCCAATCCCGATCAGGCGGAAGGCGCGCCCGTCCGCCTCGGGCTCCAGAAGCGCGCGGCCCGTGCGGTAGAGCACTTCCGCGAGGCGGGTGGGCGCAGGCAGCGTCCGCGAGCGCGTGATGATGCGAAAGCCAGCGGTCTTGAGCTTGAGCGTCACCGCGCCGGCGCCGAGCCCTGCGTCCTTGAGCCGCCGCGCCACCTTCTCCGCCAGTCCCCACAAGACGCCCGCGAGCGCGTCCGGATCCGCCAAGTCGTCCTCGAATGTGGTCTCGGCGGAGATGCTTTTGGCCGCCGCGTGGGGCTCGACGGGGCGCGAATCCTCGCCCCGGGCGAAGTGCGCGAGCCGCCGCCCCATGGCCCCGTAGCGGGCGACGAGTTCGGCTTCGTCGTGCATCCGAAGCTGGCCGATGGTCACGATGCCGTCGCCTTCGAGGCGCTTCCCAAGCGCCGGGCCGACGCCCCAGATCAGGCCGACGGGCATCGGCGCCAGGAACTCGACCGCCTCGGCCCGGCCGATGACGGCGAAGCCCCGCGGCTTCTCCAGATCCGACGCGATCTTGGCGAGCGATTTGTTGTAGCTCAAGCCCACCGAGGCAGTGACGCCGACGGCGTCTTCGATCCGATGGCAAAGCCGCGCCAGGGTCCGCGCCGGCCATCCGCCGTGAAGCGTCTCGGTGCCCGAAAGATCGAGGAACGCCTCATCCACGCTGAGCGGCTCGACCAGCGGGGTCACGTCCCGCATCAGCGCCCGGACCTCGGCGCCCACGGCGCGGTACTTTTCCAAGTCGGGATGGATGACGGTGGCCTCGGGGCACAGCTTCAACGCCTTGAACATGGGCATCGCCGAGCGCACCCCGGACCGGCGCGCGACGTAGCAGCACGCCATGACGACGCCGCGCCTGCCGCCCCCGACGATGACGGGAAGCGGGCGAAGCTCGAGCCGGTCGCGCTTTTCGACCGCGGCGTAAAACGCGTCGCAGTCCACATGGGCGATTGCCAAGCGGTCGAGCTCGGGATGCGCGAGCACCCGCGAAGACCCGCAAGCCGCACACGCGGCGTTCGCGGGCGCGTCCTCCCAGCGGGCATCGCAATCGCGGCAGATTGCCGGCATGGTCCGCGCCTTACTCGAACTCCTCGAACATCCGGTCCACGTCGTGCGAGGCCGGAGGCACGCCCTTGTTGAGCTCGACCGCGCGGTCCTGGAAATAGGCGCTTCTCAGCGCGGCATAATAGTCGATCGACGATGCGCGGAGATCGTCCAGGGGCGCGATCAAGCTCTCGCGGCGGACCAGCGCCTTGCCGCCGGTAATGGCGAGATTGGTATACGTGTCGAACAAATAGGTGAAGGGGTAGAAGAAGATGTCGACGCCGGTGCCGATCCCGTCGCGGGCCGTGCTCGGGCCGAGGATCGGCAGCACCAAATACGCTCCCGGGCCCGAGCCGTAGCTGTGGAGCGTCTGGCCGAAGTCGGCCGGGTGGTGGGGCAGGTTCCAGCCTTCGGCCACCTCGGCGAAGCCGGCGACGCCGAAGACGGTGTTGACCACGAAACGTCCGACTGTCACCGCCGCGTCGCCGCCCTCGAGTTGCAGGAGGTCATTGGCCAGCACCACCGGCGCGTTCAGGTTGCGGACGAAGTTGCGCACGCCGCGCTTGGCGAACTCGGGCGTGACGAAGCCGTAAAACTGCGCCGCCGGCTTGATGATTACGGTGTCGATGGCGTCGTTGAAGACGAGGATACCGCGGTTGACGGTCTCGAGCGGATCGTAGACGCCGGTCTCGGCGTCGCCTGGCTCGTCCACCCCTTCGGCTGGCGGCGCGGGCGCCTGCGCAACTGCTCCGGGGATTGCGGGCGGGGCTCGGGCCTCCGCGGCCGTGCCCGCGGCCCGGGCGATGGCGGCGGCAAAGCCGGGAAAGGCCGCGCTCGCCGCCCGGACGATGCTCTCGCGCATGCCGGGAAAATGGGCGATGGCGCTCGCCACCACGTCTGGCGCCAGCGCCGGCGATTCGATGATTGAGGCGATCACGAGCGCGTTGACGAGGGCTGCGGTCCGCTAGCGGTTGCGGCGCGCGTTCAGCGCCCCGAGCGCCGGGTCGTTCAAGGTGCGCGCGAGCTTGCGGTCGCGCTCGGCGATGGCTTGGCTCTCGCGGACTAGGGCCTGGATTCGCGCGCTCACGTGCTGAGGCACCGCCGCCGGGGCCGGGAACGCGGTCGCGACGACGGCGACGACGGCAACGACGACGAGGGCCGCGAGGATGGCGCGATCGCGTCTTCGGGCGGGCCGGGCGCGAGCCCGGACCGGGCCCACGACCGATTGCTCGCCGAGGGGCGCTCGCGCGAGAGCGGGATGAGGAAACGCGGGAACCGATTGTCCGCCCGCTTCCCGCTCTAACTTATTGGAATCGATCACGTTCATGATTTTGGATTGCGCCCATCCAAAACCATCGTGATCTATTCGGCGGCCGGCTTCCAATTGGCCACCAGTTTATCCGCGCGGGCGATGTCCTCGGCCGTCAT
>JAKZXM010000258.1:0-4779 GCA_047514975.1 Rhodospirillales bacterium | reverse complement strand
TCGTACACACCCGCGACGCCGATGCCGACACCGTCAGGATCCTCTCCGAAGAGATGGGCCACGGCTCTTTCGCGGGCGTCATCCACTGCTTCACGGCCTCGCCATGGCTGGCCGAGCGCGCGCTCGATCTCGGCCTCTACATCTCGTTTTCGGGGATCGCGACGTTCCGCAAGGCCGACGACATCCGTGCCACGGCGTTGGCGGTGCCGGCGGAAAGAATTCTGGTCGAAACCGACGCCCCGTATCTCGCGCCCGAACCGGTCCGAGGAATGCGGAATGAACCGGCCAATGTCGCCCATACGGCGCGGTTCCTCGCCCGGCTTCGCGGCGTCGAGGCGGATGCGTTTTTCCGCGCGACGACCGAGAATTTTTTCCGGCTGTTCCCAAAGGCTGGGACGCGTGATGCCTCAGCGAGCGACGATGCGGGTCCATGCGGCTGACCATTCTCGGGTGCGGAAGCTCCAGCGGCACGCCGTCCCTCGACGGCGGCTGGGGCAAGTGCGACCCCGGCCACGCGCGCAACCGGCGCCTGCGGCCGGCAGTGCTGGTGGAAAACGGCGACAGCAGGCTCCTCGTCGATACGCCGCCCGATCTTCGCCAACAGCTTATCGACGCGGACGTCGCCGAACTCGACGCCGTTCTGTTCACCCATTCCCACGCCGACCACCTTCACGGCATCGACGATTTGCGGCCCGTGAACCGCCGCATGAATGCGCCGCTCGACGCGTATGCCGACACCGAGACGCTGCGGATCATCGGAGAGCGGTTCGGTTACGTGTTCACGCCGCTGCCGCCCGAAACCGACTATTATTTCAAGCCCGTGCTGGTTCCCCACCTGATCCGCCCGGGCGAGACCTTCCATGTCGGCGCCATCCCGGTGACGCCGTTCGAGCAAGACCACGGTGTGTGCCGAACCATGGGCTTCCGTTTCGGGTCGATCGCGTACTCCACCGACGTCGTGCGCCTGGACGCAGACGCGCTGGCGGCGCTCGGCGGCGTCGCCGTATGGATCATCGGAACGTTGGGCGACAGGCCGCATCCGACCCACGCCCATGTCGATCTTGCGCTCGAATGGATCGAGATGGTGAAGCCGGGCCGCGCGATCCTGACCGGCCTCGGCGGCGGGCTCGATTACGAAACCCTGAAACGACGGCTGCCCGCGGGCGTGGAGCCGGCTTACGACGGCATGGCGATCGAGGAGGGCGGTGGTTCGCGATGATGGTTTCGCGGGTTCCGGGCAGGCGGCGCCCGTGGGAGCCGGGATCGACCCGCCGGATGCCGTTTTCGTGCGACTGTAGACGCTTGCGGAAGTTGTTCGGACTGATTGGTAAGGCGTTGATTAAGCGTAATAAGTGGAAATTTATCATAATATTCATTATGCGACAACAGCCGGCGCCGGCGCCGTTGGTATTTGCCCCCATTGAGCCCACTCGCGACCATGCAATGAAACGGAGACAGCCATGGCCGCGCATCTGGATCGACTGATCCGAATCATGGCCCGCTTGCGCGATCCCGACGGCGGCTGTCCGTGGGACGTCGAGCAGACCTTCGCCACCATCGCGCCCCACACCATCGAAGAAGCCTACGAGGTGGCCGACGCGATCGAACGCGGCGATATGGGCGCGCTTCGCGACGAACTCGGAGATCTGTTGTTGCAGGCGGTGTTCCACGCCCAGATGGCGCACGAGCTTGGCCACTTCGACTTCGACGACGTTGCTCGGGCGATCTCGGAAAAGCTCGTGCGGCGCCATCCCCACGTCTTCGGCGACGAGGTCGTCGTCGATTCGCAAGCGCAAACGCGGGCCTGGGAGCGGCACAAGGCCGCCGAACGTGACGCGCGCGGCGCCGAAAGGGCGCGCGCCAGCGTGCTCGACGGGGTGGCGATCGCGCTCCCTGCCCTCGTCCGCGCGCTTAAGCTGCAAGACCGTGCAGCGCGGGTCGGCTTCGACTGGAACGCGCCCGAGGACGTGCTCGACAAGATCGAAGAGGAAATCGCCGAGTTGCGCCACGAGATGGACGGCGCGCGCCCCTCAGGTGTGGCGCGCCACACGAAAGACGATGCGCGCCTCGCCGATGAGCTCGGCGATATCTTGTTCGCCTGCGCAAACCTCGCCCGCAAGCTTGGCTTGGATGCGGAATCGGTGCTCCGGCGCGGCAACGCCAAATTCGAAAGGCGATTCCACGCCATGGAATCCCTGGCAGCCCGCCAGGGCCGGCGGCTCGAGGATCTCGGGCTCGAGGGCATGGAAGCGCTCTGGCAATCGGCCAAGGCCGACGAGGAAGCGGTTGCGCGGGTGCAAGCAGTTGAAAAATAAAGGGTTCTGACTCATCTGGCGGGAATCTCGCGGACCGCGCCGGCGGCCCGGGAGTATCGGCCCCGATGACGCTCGTGAAATGCCGGCGCCGCAAGGAGATGCGCATGGGTTTGCGTCCGGCGGCAGCACTCCTCGTCGCAATCGTCCTGTCACGGATGCTCGCGGGCTGTTACCTGCCCGTCCGTTTCGACGCCGAGATCGAAATCACGCGCACCGGCTACTACGAGATAATTTTCGACGGCTACGTCACCGAAGTGACGTTGTTCGATGCCCTGCGCCGGCGCTCTCTCTCTCCGGGCGAGGAGCAGACGCGCGCCGACAACGTGATCCAGGATTTTCGGAGGGATTCGGCGACCCAGGAGGCCCGCTACGTCAAGCCCGGCATCTTCAAGGTCAATTGGCGGAAGTCGGGCGATCTGCTGCGCGCGCGCATGATCACGTTCTTCCGCCGCAACGAGAGCATGCTGATCGTCAAGTACGTCAAGGACACCCGTCTGATCACCGTTCAGGCCACGCCCATCGGAAAGAAGAATGCGCGCAAGCTCCTAGACATCGGCCTCGGCATGCAAGGCCAGCTTCGCGTCAAGACGGACGCCAAGGTCGTCGACCACAACGCCGGCCGCGTGGTCGACACAGCGGCGCGGAACCAGAAGATGTACGTCTGGGATGTGGTCGACATCATTGCTCCCGCGCCCAAAATCACCATCTCGCTTCAGTAGTCACGCGGACGCGGCGCGGCCCGACTTCAGGCCGCCGGCTCGCGGCGGCGCACCGTTCCCTCTTGCGTGTCGTAGCTGGAACGGACGACGTGGTCGAGATCGGCGCCCGTCACGCGGACCAACCACCCGCCTTCCGGGTGGTGCACGGAATGGATGGCGCCGCGTCCGAAGACGACCGCGCGGCCGGCTTCCAACCGGTAGGCGTTCGCGATCTCCAGCGTCAGTCGGGCGTCGTCGCCGCCGTCGTCGGTGCGCCGCCACTCCTTCATCTCGGTGTGGCGGTTCGCTTGGCCGTAGACGGCCCAGGACGGGCCGTGGTCGTGGGGTTTGCCTTCGCCGCCGGGCGCGATCGCGTGGGCGAGAACGCACACCCCCGTTTGCGGGTCCTCGTGGAGGGTTCGCCTGGCGGGCGCGGCGTCCGCGTCGAAATGGGTGGCGAGGAAATCCTCGTCCACGAGCAGCCTTTCGAGGTGCTTTCGGATCGCGTCGAGCCCTTCGGGGCCCGAATCGGCCTCAAGGCTGCGCCGGCAGTCGGCGACGAAGCGTTGAAGCGAATACGTGATGGTTCGCGCGCCCGAGCTATTCGGCGCCGGTAAGCGAGCGGATCAGGCTGGAGGTATCCCAGCGCCCGCCGCCGCGCGCTTGAATGGCGGCGTAGAACTGATCGACGATCGCGGTGACGGGAAGAAGCGCGCCGTTGGCGCGGGCCTCGTCCAGACAGATGGCGAGATCCTTGCGCATCCAGTTGACGGCGAAGCCGAAGTCGAACTTGTCGTCCAGCATGGTCGAGGCCCGATTCTCCATCTGCCAGGACTGCGCCGCGCCCTTGGAAATTACGTCGACCGCCTTGTTCGCGTCGAGGCCCGCGCGCCGGGCGAAGTTCAAGCCCTCGGAAAGCCCCTGGACCAGGCCGGCGATGCAGATCTGATTGACCATCTTGGTGAGCTGGCCGTTGCCGGCGGGTCCCATCAGGGTCACGGCCCGCGCATAGGTCGAGATCACCGATTCGGCCTTGGCGAACGCCTCGGCGGAGCCGCCGACCATGATCGTCAGCGCCCCGTTCTCGGCCCCGGCCTGACCGCCGGAAACGGGGGCGTCGAGGAAGTGAAGCCCGCGTTCGCGCGCGGCTTCGTCGATCTCGCGCGCCACCGTCGCCGACGCCGTCGTGTGGTCGACGAACACCGCGCCGGCCTCCATGCCGGCGAGAATGCCCTCGGCGCCGGTGGCGACGGCGCGCACGTCATCGTCGTTGCCGACGCACGCGCAGACGATGTCGCATCCCCTCGCCGCCGCGGCCGGAGTGGGCGCGCTCGCGCCGTCGTGCGCCTTCGCCCACGCCTCGGCCTTGGTCTGCGTGCGGTTGTAGACCGTCACCTGGTGGCCCGCCTTCGCCAGATGGCCCGCCATGGGATACCCCATGACGCCGAGGCCCACGAACGCCACCTTTCGTCCGCTCATCCCTGCCCCCTCCCCCTTTGTTCAACGGCGGGGCGCATACTAGCCGCGCTGGAAGGCGTCGTGAAGGGCGCGCCATGCGGTCTCGTCGGGCGCGAGACGCAGCGTATCGCCGATTATACCCTCACGGGGCGCGTAGGCGGCGGCGCTGTCGACCAGGCGGCCGAGGCCGCCGGCCTCGGCGTGGATCAGGACGCCGGCGGCGTGATCCCAAGGCTTGAGGCGGCCGCCGTACTGGGCGAAGTGGAGCCGGCCGCGAGCGAGATCGAGGTGATGCACGGCGAGACGGC
>JAKZXM010000257.1:0-2895 GCA_047514975.1 Rhodospirillales bacterium | reverse complement strand
CATGTCAGCGCCACCATCGGCAGCCCGAGATAGGCCGTGCCGGCAACCAGCCAAAGCGCGCGTTCGGCCCGCGCGTCCGAATTCCGCGGATCGGCGATCGCCATTCCGAGCACCGCGAGCGCGCCGACCAAAACGACGCCCAGGGCCGGAACGGTGCCCGAAACCGACGTCGCCACGACCGCGCCGCCGAGAGCGCTCGCCATGACGCCGGTGATCAGGAAATGCCGGCCGACGTTGCAAAGCCCGGTCCACTCCCACGCCAACACCGCGCAACAAAGCACGAGAACCGCTTCGAAGATCGGCGTGCCGAAATAAACCGCGAACAGCGCCGGCGGCGCCAGGATCAGGGAGGACAGGACGCGACGCGCGCCTTCGCCTGGATCGGGTTCAGCCACCGGATGCGCCGTAGCGCCTCTCACGGCAATGGTACTCCGTGATCGCGTTCTCGAAATCGGTTCGCGAGAAATCGGGCCACAGGGTGTCGACGAAGACGAACTCCGCGTACGCCAATTGCCACAAAAGGAAGTTGCTGATGCGCTTTTCTCCGCTGGTTCGGATCAGCAGATCGGGATCGGGGATTCCGGCGGTGAACAGGTGCTGGGAAAAAACGCTCTCGTCGATCTCTTCCGGTTTCACCGATCCGTTCGCGGCCGCCCTCGCCAGGTTCCGTGCGGCCGTGGCGATTTCGGTCCTGCCGCCGTAGCTCAAGGCGATGATCAATGTGAGGTTGCCGTTCTCGCGGGTCTGGTTTTCGGCCGATTCGATCATCGCCACGATATCGCTCGCCAGGCGTTCGCGGTCGCCGATCACGCGGAGCCGGATGCCCTTGTCGTGAAGATAGGCAATTTCGCCCAGCAGGTAGAACCGCAACAGTCCCATCAGGTCGTTGACTTCCGTTTCGGGCCGGTTCCAGTTCTCCGACGAAAAGCCGTACAGCGTGAGGTAGGAGACCCCCAGCTCGACGGCGCATTCGACCGCGGTGCGAACCGATTCGGCGCCACGCCGGTGCCCAGCCACGCGCGCCAGCCTCCTGGCACGGGCCCAGCGCCCGTTTCCGTCCATGATGATGGCGACGTGCAGTGGTGGAGACAGTGGCTCCTTGTCGAGGGAAGGTGCCCGCATGGTCGTCAAACCTGCATGATCTCCTTTTCCTTGATCTCGAGGACCTCGTCGATCTTTTTCACGTATTCGTCGGTCAGGCCCTGAATATCGGCCGCGAACGTATGGTGCTCGTCCTTCGAGATCTCGTGGTCCTTCTCCGCGCGTTTCAGATCGTCCATGGCGTGGCGGCGGACGTTGCGCACGGCGATACGCGAATCTTCTGAGTATTTACCGGCAATTTTCGTAAGCTCCGTGCGCCGCTCCTCGGTCAAGACCGGGATGGGAACCCGCAAGGTTTGGCCGTCGGTCACCGGATTGAGCCCCAGGCCCGATTCGAGAATCGCCCTTTCCACTTTCTGGACCAGGCCCTTGTCCCACACCTGCACGCTCAAGGTCCTGGGGTCGGGAACGCCGATCGTCCCGACCTGGTTGAGGGGCATCTTGGCGTCGTAGGCGTCGACCATGATGGGCTCGAGCAGCCCGATCGCGGCGCGGCCGGTTCGCAAGCCCGCAAATTCCTGTTGAAGCACGTTGAGGGCGCCATCCATGCGCCGACGGATGTCCGCCTTCAAGGCCTGGATGTCCATCGCCACCGCTTCAAGGCCCCTCGCATATGATCGTGGACCGCCCACAACCGGTTACGACGTCGGCGAATGCTCCGGGATTTTGGATTGAAAAGACCAAAATGGGAACCTTGTTGTCGCGCGCAAGCGCCACCGCGGCGGCGTCGATGACACGAAGGTCCTTCGACAGCACGTCGTTGTAGGTCAACGCATCATAGCGTTTTGCGTCCGCTTGCTTTCTGGGATCCGCGTCGTAGACGCCGTCCACCTGGGTCCCTTTCATCAGCACGTCGCAGTCGATCTCGGCGGCCCTCAAGGCGGCGGCGGTGTCGGTGCTGAAGAAGGGATTCCCGATGCCGGCGGCGAAGATCACGATGCGGCCCCTCTCCAGGTGGCGCACCGCGCGCCGTCGGATGTAGGGCTCGCAGATCGTCGCCATGGGGAGAGCCGACAAGACCCGTGATTGTGTCCCCTGACCTTCTATGATGCTTTGAATCGCGAGAGCGTTGATCACCGTGGCCAGCATGCCCATGTTGTCGCCGGTGATCCGATCGAAGCCCGAGGCCGCGGCCGATACGCCCCGGAAAATATTGCCTCCGCCGATAACGAGGCAAATCTCAACGCCCATGCCATGGACCGCGCGGACCTCGTCGCAAATGCGGTTCACCGTCGCGATGTCGAGGCCGAATTCCCGCCCGCCCATCAACGCTTCGCCCGAAAGCTTGAGTAGGACGCGCCGGTATTTCGGTTTCCTGTCCATGGGACTCCCGGGAACGCCCATCGGGCCACGAGGGGGGCGGATTCGATGCGGCGATCGCTCAGCGCCGCCCACCTTATCGACCCGGACCGCGCACTTTCCCCCGGCGCGGGCGGATCATACAACAATCGCCAGCCGGGGCGTTCGAATAATTCCCGCGGCTGGCGCGGCGCCCGCCTCTTAAGATGAAAGTGCCGTCACTTCGGCGGCGAAGTCGTCGTCTTTCCTGTCGAGGCCCTCGCCGAGCGCGAAGCGGACGAAGCCCTTGACGCGGACGGCCGAACCGAGGTCCTTGGCGGCCGCCTCAAGCACCTGCCCGACCGGTGTTTCGCCGTCGATCACGAAAATCTGCTCCAGCAGGCAGGCTTCCTCGAAGAATCGGCGCAGGCGACCCTCGACCATCTTGGCGACGATGTCGTCGGGACGCCCACTCGCGCGCGCCTGTTCCTCGAGCACGGCGCGCTCGCGCGCGAG
>JAKZXM010000256.1:0-5004 GCA_047514975.1 Rhodospirillales bacterium | reverse complement strand
ATCCGATTAGTCGGCTCCGGCCCGCACCCCGCCCCAGGAATACCATTCCGTGGGCGGGCAGGGGTGCGGGCCGGTGCGATTCCACTTGCGTGGATTACGATTTATTCGGTTCTCAAGATCTGCTCTATCATGATGCGCTCGTCGGTCCGCGCTTGATAGCTAAGGCCCTTGCGCATCGCCCAAGTATTGACCTGATAGTGGATGGGAATCATGCCGACATCGTTCATCACGATCTCGGTCGCTTCTTGATAGAGCTTCGCCCGTTCGTCAGCGTCGATGGTCACCAGAGCCTTCTCGAGGACGTCGTCGAACCGCCGGTTCGCATAGCGCCCCTGGTTCACAGCCCCGTAGCCCCGATCGGGCTGAAAGGAGTGCAGGGTCTGCGACAAGGGCGAGCTTGGGTCGCCCGAATCCGAACCCCAGCCCATCATACTCATGCTGTAGGCCCCCGTTCGCCCTTTCGTGAAGAAGATACTCTTGGGGAACGTCTCGACGTTGGTCTTGATGTCGATTTGGGACCAGAACTGGGCCACCGCCTCGCAGATCTTTTCGTCGTTGATGTAGCGGTCGTTGGGGCAAGAAACCGTGATCTCGAACCCGTCGCCGAGACCGACCTTTTTCAACAGGGCCTTCGCGCCTTCGGGGTCGTAGGCTTCCACCTTCAAATTGGGGCTGACGCCCAAGAAGCCGTCCGGAAGCACTTGGGCGGCCGGAATCGACAGGCCTTCCATCACGCGCTCGGCGATGCCCTTGCGGTCGATCGCCATGGAAAGAGCCTTGCGCACCTCCCATTTGCGAAGCGGGTTCGGGAAGAACGGTTTGCCGTCGTTCGTCTTCACCAGCGGCGAGATATCACTGCCCGAGTCCACCTGGAAGTGGATGATCCGACTCGACGGTCCTTCACTGACAGTGATTTTCGGGTTCTTGCGAACGCGGGCGATGTCGGCGGGCGGGATCTTGTCGATGATGTCGACCTCGCCGGCAAGCAGCGCCGCAAGGCGGCTGGGGTCTGATTTCAGGGGCTTCCAGACCACTTTGTCCCATTTGGGTTTACCGCCCCACCAGTCCGGGTTCGCGACCATGACGAGCCGGTCGGCCGGCAACCACTCGACAAACTTGTATGGGCCGGCGCCGATCATCGCCTTGCCGTTGTTGTAATCGTCGGGCTGGCCCACGCCTTCCGCGTGCTTCTTGGAAAGCACGTTGAAGGTGGACATGTCCATCACCGTCAGCGGATGCGGTGCATCGGTAAGCACTTGGATCGTGTGGTCGTCGATCTTTTTGATCTGCTTCTTCGACGTCCGGATGTAGCGTCCGGGCCCGGACGTCCAGCAGCGCTCGACGCCTTTGAAGCCGAAGTGTTCGAAACTGAAGATGACGTCGTCGGCGGTCAACGGAGAGCCGTCCGAAAACTGCACACCCTCGCGAACCTTGAACTCCCACGTCTTGTCGTCGACCGGCTTCCAAGATGTCGCGAGCGCAGGCGTCGGGCGTTGAACGTGATCTTGCTGGATGAAGGGCCCGAATACGTTGTTTCCGATCTGCTGGGTGTGCGAACCGTTGTCCCAGCAAGGGTCCATGGACACTGCCTCGAAGGCAACGCCGATGGTGAGCGACTGGCCCGAAGCGGTACCGGCCAGCATCGCGGCCGTCGCTACCGCGGCCGCGCCAAACCAAGTGTTCATGTCCTGTCCTCTCAAAGTCGGTGGGGATTGTTCCCCAAACGAATTTCCCTGTTTCTTGGGTTTGCCACCCTGGGGTGGTGACGAACGGCTGAACGAGAATGCCGCCCGTCCGCCTGAAGGCGTTGACCGCCACTTTTTTTGGAGTTCGAGCGATTCTAGGACCGGGAAGGAACCCCCGCAACGCAATTCGCGTTGGAACGCCACGAGCCGCCTGCGAACGCGCCAACACGATGGGCCGGGTTCGCGCGTTGGGTCACGTCGTCACCCCCACCCCGCTCGGCCGGGCGATTATGACGTCCGCAGCGCCGTGATCGGGCGCCGGTCGTCGGCGGCCGGCTGATAGAAGACGTCGATCTCGCCGAAAGCCTCGAGCCAAGCGCCGACGTCGGCGTCGTCGGCGACCTCGAAGGCGTCGAAACCGCAGCGCCGCATGAAGAAGAGCTGATCGCGCAAGATGTTGCCGACGGCCCGGAGCTCGCCCTCGAAGCCGTATCGTTCGCGCAAAAGCCGGGCGTACGAATAGGCGCGCCCATCGGTGAACTTAGGAAACTCGAGCGCGATCAGATCGAAGGCGGCAAGATCGTCGGCGGCGCCTTCGGGCGGCTGGTCGCTCCTGAGCCGCAAGCCCAGCGGGCCGTTGCGGCGCGCGAGCCGGGCGCGATCGCGCTGCCAGCGCTCGAACGAGACGATGGCCGGGTCGCTCTCGGGCAGCTCCGCTTCGTCCGCGACCGAGACCCAGGGGTCGGGGCGAAGCGCGTTATCCTTGATGAGCGCCATAGAGACTTTCCTTGAAGGGTCCGAGGCCGACGCGGCGGTAGGTCGCGAGGAACTGCTCGCCGGGCTCGCGCCGATCCATGTACGTGTTCACGATCGTCTCGACGGCGTCGACGACGGCGTCGTACGGGAACGCCGGGCCGACAAGCTCGCCAAGGGTGGCGTTCTCGTCGTCGCTGCCGCCCAGGGTAACCTGGTAGTATTCCTCGCCCTTCTTGTCGACGCCGAGGAGGCCGATGTTGCCGACGTGGTGATGGCCGCAGGCGTTGATGCAACCTGAGATGTTGATCCGAAGATCGCCGATGTCGTGGAGCCGCTTGAGATCGGCGAAGCGGCGCGAGATCGCTTGGGCGACGGGAATCGACCGCGCGTTCGCGAGATTGCAGTAGTCGAGGCCCGGGCACGCGATCACGTCGCTCGCGAGCCCGATGTTCGGGGTCGCGAGACCGAGCGCGGCGAGCGCCAACCAGACCGCATGGACGTCAGAAAGCCGAACGTTCGGAAGCACCAGGTTCTGCCAGTGGGTGGCCCGGATTTCCGAGGAACTGTAGCGCTCGGCCAGATCGGCCAGCGCCTCCATCTGCGCGGCCGTTACGTCGCCGGGCACCCCGTCCACCGGTTTCAGCGAGACGTTGACGATGGCGTAGCCCGGCTGCTTGTGCTGGGCCAGGTTGACGCCGCACCACCGCTCGAAGCGGGGGTCGGCAGCACACTCAGTCTCGAACCCGGGATCGACGGACTCCAGGCGGTCGTAGGGCGGCGGCGCGAAGCTCGCGGCGATGCGGGCGATCTCGTCCGCTTCGAGGTCGAGGGCGCCGCCGGCGATGCGCCGCCATTCGTCTTCGACCATTTCCGCAAATCGTTCTTTTCCAACGCTTTGGACGAGTATCTTGATTCGTGCCTTGAATAAATTGTCGCGCCGGCCGAGCTGGTTGTAGACCCGGAGAATGGCTTCCAGATAGGACAACAGATCCCGCTTGGGCAGGAACTCGCGGATGACGGGGCCCACCATCGGCGTCCGGCCGAGCCCGCCGCCGACGATCACGGCGAAGCCCACGTCGCCCGACTCGTTGGTTCGGATTTGCAGCCCGATGTCGTGGACCCGCACCGCCGCCCGGTCGCGAGACGCGCCGGTCACCGCGATCTTGAACTTGCGCGGAAGGAAGGTGAACTCCGGGTGGAGGGTCGACCATTGGCGGATGATTTCGGCGTAGATCCTGGGATCCTCGATCTCGTCCGCCGCGACGCCCGCGTAGGCGTCGGCGGTCACGTTGCGGATGCTGTTGCCGCTGGTCTGGATGGCGTGCATCTCGACGCCGGCAAGATCCTCGAGGATGTGCGGCACATCGTCGAGCTTGGGCCAGTTGAACTGGATGTTCTGGCGCGTCGTGAAGTGGCCGTAGCCCTTGTCGTAGCTCCGCGCCACGGCCGCGAGCCCGCGCAGCTGGCGCGCCGACAGCGTGCCGTAAGGAATCGCGACCCGCAGCATGTAGGCGTGAAGCTGCAGATAGAGCCCGTTCAGCAGCCTGAGCGGCCGAAACTCGGCTTCGTTGAGCGCCCCGTTCAGGCGCCGCGCCACCTGTCCGCGAAACTGCGCGGTCCGCTGGGCGAGCATTGCGTGGTCGCGCTGGTCGTAGACGTACATGGATCTACTCCGTCAAGCGCGACGCCGGCGGCGGCGGTTCGAAATCGGTGCCGACCGTGGGGCCGCTCGCGCGGATTCGCTCGCGTTGGCTCAAGGGGGCGGGGCCGTCCGGCGTCGGGGCGACGTCGAACAGGTAGGTCTCGACGACGAGAAGCGCGCGCTCGTCCGCCGCGGCGTGCCTCTCTAGCGTCCGTTCTTCCGCCTCGGTCGCGGCGATCCGGGCATCGGCGATGTGTTCGGTCCACGCGCCGCCGTTCGCGAGGTAGACCACGGCGCCGTCGTTAAGCCGGTTGGCGGTCATGACTTTTCCGCCCTTCGGCGCGTTCTTCACCTCGTTCGTGGGCGCGGGTTTCCGTTTCATATGGCGAGCCTCAGCGCATCCATTTCCGCCTCATCGCTGTCCGCCGCCGCGGCGCCGAGGCGGACCACCTCGCCGACGACGATCAACGCCGGCGCCGTCACGGCGTGCTCGCGCACGAGCCGGCCCAGGCGATCGAGCCGCCCGGTGACGACGCGTTGGGCGGGCCGGGTTCCGTTCTCGATGACCGCCACCGGCGTCGCCGGCGCGGCCCCGTTCTCCAGAAGCCGCTCGGCGATGGCGCCGGCGTTGGCGACGCCCATGTAGACCACGAGCGTCCGCCCGGGGCGTGCGAGGTCGGCCCAGTCGGGCGCGGGATCGCCATCGCCGTCCGCGGTCTCGCCGGTCGCGAAGGTCACGGACCGGGCCGTGCCCCGGTGCGTCAGCGGGATGCCGGCGGCGGCCGCGCAACCCGCGGCGGCGGTGATTCCCGGGACCAGCTCGACCGGAATGGCGCGCGCGCGCAGATACTCAGCCTCTTCGCCACCGCGCCCGAAGATGAAGGGATCGCCGCCCTTGAGTCGCACCACCCGCTTGCCCTC